>NZ_MOWQ01000010.1:0-49551 GCF_002095565.1 Leuconostoc sp. BM2
AATCGCAGACGTGGCGCGCCATAAGCTTTATAGTTATTTTGCCAAATTTCACGCAACAAAGCTTTTAAAATCGTGTCTTCTCGTTGTCGTTGGCTCTCAGTATAGTGAACCCAATCAAAGTAGGTGCTTTTGGGTATTTTGAGTAGGCGAAGCACCATCATGAGTTTAAAATGCTGTTTTAGCAATGATTGGACAATAGGAAAATGGGTCTTACGTGTTACTTGCGATGTTCGCCCAGCAAAACGGCCGCAATTTTTAAAATTTCGTTTTCTTCTTTAAGTCTTGCGACTTCTTTCTGCATTGCGTTAAATTGGGCACGAGTCACTGGCTTACCAGTAACGTCCGTCCCAATGATTTGGGCTTTCTTCACCCAACCCGTGACGGTTTGTACAGCCAAATGGTATTCATTGGCTAGAGAATTAGCAGAACGTCCCTCGTTATACAAGGCGACAATTGATGACTTAAATTCTGTTGAGTATCGCTTAGCTTTCATAATATAAAAAAACTCCTATACTTGATTATCTCGGATTATGCCCTAGAAATAAAGCAGTCCGGATTTTCAGTATACGATCATTTTGCATCCGCCACTGCTTTCTCCGCCGCAGCTAACTTATTTTGATCCTCACCTGACAACTCACTTGACCACCCATAAACCGGCTCATTTTCAATCTCTGTTGCATAAGCATAGTCCACAGCATTCACATTAGCACCCAGTATATTAGTTTCTTGCGAACCGACGAACACACTACTGTTGTTATATTTATAAACCCAATGATTCTTGTCATATTCGTCTAAATCATACGCATTATTATGACCATTATCTGAGCCGACATCATATCCTAAGCGCATTAGATCATCTCGGGCATTTGACCTCAACCCATTAAACAACGTATATGATACCGGACATCTTTTCTTAAATTCATCATCAATTGTTGTGTCATTGGTTTTTGCCGCCGTCACACTTTCCTTATATTCAGCACTTGCCGTAATTTGATCAAGTTGGCCTTTGACACGGAAGTAATCAAAGAATATGGCTGTCATCATATCACTCGCCCATACAGTATAGTGACTCATGACATATTCAGCAAATGCTTCACGCGTTGCGAACGTTTGCGTATTAAACAATTCTCTTAACGATTCATAATTACTCATTACTCGGAAAATATTTTCTTCTTTAAAATTAGCGCTAACTATAGCAGCTCCGAACTTACAAAAGTCGTTGAAAACTTGTAGATTCTCTGATTTTGGTACTTCTACAGCTTGTTGTTTCTTATCATCGAAGCCCCAATCAGAGGTATGGTAGAGCGCAGCGTATTCATTCACATACTTTTGCACATCATCTTTGTCCTTACTGGCAAGGTTAATGTGATGACCTGATTGATATTGAGAAATTTTCCCAGCAACGGTGCCAAATGGTGTTCTCGTATCTTTAAGCTTGTCCTTAAAAGATTCGATTCTATTTTCAATTGAGGCTTGATTAATCTTATCTGATAAGGCACTGCCAAGGTTGTCTAGGTGTATACCAAGATCGTCAAGCTTCTTACTTATCTCATTGAGTTTTTCGTCTGTTTTATTTCTTGCAGCTGGTGTAATCCAGTCAATCAAACAACCCAGTAATGCACCAAGCGGTCCAGCAAAACCAAGTGCTTTCATAATAGTTGGCTTGTTGACTGCTTCAATGAACTTTTCACCAATAATTGTAGCGATATAACTGGCCGATTGAGCTGCTAAGGTCGCATCAGAGGTAGGCTTGTTTTCACCATACATCGCTTTTTGTTGTTGATAATAGTTTGTCTTCTTGAATTTTTGTTGGAAATTCTTATCATCAAAAGCGATGATATCCGATTTCTTTACGTCACTATCTGCTTTATTCGAGTCAGTAGTACCTGAATCATCTTGTTTTGTCGCTGTAACGGTATTAGTCTTTTTGTCGGCAGACTTTTTCTCGTCCGTTTTTTGCGCCGGCTTAGCTTCTGCCGCTTTCTTAACTTGTTGTGCCACCGCCTTTTGAACCACCTCAGCGTGCACAACTTCAATGCCACGCGTGGCACTGACAAAAATTGGGCTTAGAGCAACGCTGATTAATAGCGCTGATTTAAGTTTGGACATGTTTGTTTCTCCCTAATCACATTTTTGTTCATCTCATGAACTCTTTGAACATTTATATAGTTTATACGCCAAATATGTCTACCCCATGAACGAATTATGAATTGAATTTCGACCAAATGGTCATAATTTGGTGAAAAACACTTGTACAGTATACAAATTTTCATGATTTCAGGACAATTGTGGTGTTTTTGTAAACAAAATGTGAAGTTGGAATTTTGATCAATTGTAAGCGTTATCACACAAAAACCGGTTGAATATTGTTAGAATTCAACCGGTTTACTGCAATAAATTTATGCCTCAAGTTAATTTACTTACCAACTTGATGAACCACAACTTCATACGTATCACCCACATTACCAGTATCCGATAACTGATATGGCATAATGTTGTATGTTGCAGTCTCGTGCTTATTTAACTTGTAAGTCTTACTGAACTTCTCTGGGGAAAAGCCAAGATATGGCGTGCCGTACTTGCTAGCACCATCCCAGTTAGTTTGACCAACAAAGACATTTTCACCGTTGACATTCACAGCAACACCTGTGTTATAGGCAGATACCTGCCCGCTCAACGTAAAGCTAGTGTTTGTCGTGTAGACATCAAAATGGTGGCTATTAGGTCGTTGCACCCAATTCGTGTCAGTGTCAAGATGAATTGCTGGTTGACTCAGGTTAGTTTTCAACACATGTTTTTGTGTCTTGGCAGTTGTTTCACCTTGAACTGTTTGATCATATTTCACGACAAACGCTTTTTCAACAACAGGTCCAACGTGATGCGCTACAAACTTAAAGCTACCATCTGGGTTAATGGTGACTTGATTTGATTTGTCGTCTGGGTTAGCACTATTCAAGACAAAACGCAGATTTTTGATAGAAGGAATTGCATAACCCGTGATTGTATAATCTTGTGTGAATGGATTATAGCACGTTAGAGCACCATTTTCATCAAGCAAGTTGCTTGGTGTAACTGCGATATCAGAACCAATCATCATAATTGGCCATTTATCATTAAGCCCCAAAGACTCAGCATTGTGTTCTGGTTTTAATGGTAGAATTGCGTCATTTTCCTCGCCATTGTCTTTAACAGATGATAAGCTTTCGCCTTCTGGTAAACGATAGACCGGCATGCTAAATGTCTTACTAAAATCAGACAATTGCCAACGATAGTGATACAAAGGATCGTTGGGCGAAACATCTTTTTGTAAACAAGCATCATTG
Source organism: Leuconostoc sp. BM2 (assembly GCF_002095565.1). Classification (NCBI taxonomy): domain Bacteria; kingdom Bacillati; phylum Bacillota; class Bacilli; order Lactobacillales; family Lactobacillaceae; genus Leuconostoc; species Leuconostoc sp. BM2. Next base: position 3,324 of record NZ_MOWQ01000010.1, read on the forward strand.
AAAAACCAGTTTTCACCACCTGCTGGTGTTACAATACGCGGCAATATATCACTATACTCGGCTTCATAACCAGTAAACTGAACACTCTGAAGACCGTTACTAGCACAATCCTTTGATCCTCCACCTTCATAGTTGCTAGCTTTTTTTAATAGATTAAGACTGTTATTTTGTAAGTTAGCTAATGTTTGTGCGTCCCAAAGGCCGATCTGACCACTATAGGCCCCATCAGCAGGTAATTTAGTGGCCTCAACATTCTTTTCTAGACCATGCTGTCCAGTATAGACTTGCATATTTAAGTGATTATCAGTCCAAGTTGGGTGTGCAACACAAATCGTGCCAGATTCCTTATCAATCACTTGATTATTATAAATCAACACCTTATCTGGCATATGAGCACCAGTGAAAGCACCTTTGATATTTAGGCTACTTGTACTATACGGCACGACAAGAATTTCATGATTTCCTCGCTTAATCCATTTACCATGAGATTCGTTTGCTAAAGCTGTTTGATCTATTTCAGTATCAATTCCCTCGCCAACAGGAATCTCTGGTACCACAGGCTTAGTCAACTCTTTACCAGATTCGTCAGTAAACTTAAGATATCCAAGTTTACCCACTTTAATTCTTGTTGACCAGTTACCCTTTTTAGCCGTCACGGCAACATGGTCAATTTGTTTGTCTTGACTATCAAATGACGTGACATTAAATTGTTTATTTTGATTCCAAGAACCATTAATTTGCATTGACCAATACTTTGAATCTACTGCTTTTAAATCAAAGGCGTTGATACTTTTATGCTCACTTGGCGCACTATTGGGATCAACGTGTTCTCCAGTTTCAACATGAACACGATTTGCATCCATTGACAAGTTACTATTCTCACCATCAACTTTAGTTATTTTAATCATATTTTGATAATCAACAGTAAATTTGCTTGCCAATTGATCTACTTGAGTATTAGTTTCTTTGGTACCCTCAACGGGTAGCTTAAATTGACTTTCATACCAATCGCCATTTCCAGCACGGTCACGCAAAGTAATTTCAACCTTGTTATCTTGCTTTTTCAAGTTTTCAACCTGGTCTTTGTTCAAAAGAATATCAAAATAATTGTGTAACCAGCCAGAAGCTTTCTCCTTCTCAGGTGTGTCAAACTGATTAGAACTTAGGATCGAATTCAAACGTAAATCAACTCTGCCACCCACGTAATCATTAGAAAGGTCAAACAAACCAGAACCTTTTTCATCAATGTCGGCAGTTAAATGAAACCCGTCTTTTTTATACTTCAAATGTGCATTTTTAACTTTCGGCATGATATTATCGACGGTTAACTTACGGAATACCGTCTCAGTTTTAGCACCATCTAACATTTTGGCTTTGGTGCGGATGTAATAGACCCCATCAGCTACCTTTTCAGATTTACCTGTTTTAGTATTTGGTACAGTGCCATTCCATTCTGTACTAATTAGTCCCGGCTTAGACTGCTGATAAGTTGCTAAATGCGTCAGGACGGTCTTTTTATCCGCTCCCAACACGTCAACATCAATTTGTTTCGTCCAACGTAACATGTATTCTAAATCAACTGCTGACTGATGCGCACTACTCTTTTGAAATGAGATAGCCGCGTGATCATTATCACTTGTATATTGTGTAACGTATTCATTAGAAGCAATACCCGTATTTCCTGTGACTAATGGTCGCAAATAATGAGAATCACCTAAATAACCCCAGCCTTTAATTGATCCTTTTTCTTGTGCTGGCTTATCAATGACTTGTCCTGCGTCCCAATCACCATAGTAGCCAAAGTAAGGAATATTGGCTGCAGGTTCGCTGTCTTTGGTAGATTTAACTTGAACATAGCCTTCTACCCAGCTCTGCTTAGTTTGAGTTTTTGGCACAGTGACTGTCACGGCAACCGTCTTTGTCTGACCAGCTGGCACAGAAACTTGATTTTTACTGGTTGTCAATTTAGCGTTAGCAATGTTATGCTCACTCACTAAATCGAGATAGGGTTGTTCATCACGATAATAGTAAGTCCCAACACCATTCAAACTGGTTGTATCTAATGCTATACCGTCGGAGTTATAGGTTGTTCGAATACCCACTTCGTTTGGTGACTTGGAATCAGTGGTACGAATTTCAGTTGCCACACCACCAAGTCCTTTAATCGAATAGGTAGCTGCTTTATTACCGACGTTTTTGATATTCAAGCTAAATGTCTTCGTCTGTCCACTAAAGCTCTTCAAATCAACTGCACCATCTTGATCTTTGGCATCAGTAACAACTGTGCGTGATTTAATAGCATTGTCAACTTGAACTAAACCAGCACCTTGTTGACGTGGTGAATAATAAGCTTGACCATCTTTACTGTATACTGGTTGTGCTGTATTTTGTAGCAATGTCTTCATATTCTTGATGAACTTGTTGCTACCTTGACCAAGATTGATATGTTGTTTTTTAGCTTGTTGCTTCAACAATGCCACTGTTCCAGCAACAAATGGTGATGCCATACTTGTGCCACTCATTTGTGCATAATCTTTATTAGACAATGACCAAATATTACCGCCAACACCGGTAACATCAGGCTTCAAGTTCAAGTCTGGCGTACATCCCCAAGATGTGAACGTACTCATCTTGCCTGTGTTTTGATTATCTGAAGTTGTCGTCGTTGGTGCACTTAGCGACGCGTTTGCTACTTCTTTTCTTTTATTAGCGTCTTCATTTGTTGCATCTTCTGGTAGTACCTCTTTTTCATAATAATCAGGCGCTAATTCTCTTACCTTAGCAAGCAATTGTTTCCCACTTTGATAGGATATCAACATTGCAGGTGCATTTTCATCATCTACCGGTGCAGAATCGCAGCCAGGTAATGGTCGATCTTTATAATCAATTAAAATCACCATGTCGACATTGTTATTTTTTGCAGCCTTCTGCATATCTTTAACTGTCGTACCGGCATTAGGATCCGGATTGTATTGAATGATTTTGATTTTATGAGCGTCCGAAGAACGATCGAAACCTTTTGAAAACCAATCGGCTTTTTTTGTCTCGTCAAAGTTTCTCTCGCCATCAACCCATGGCACATCATTATCCTTAATCGTATGTTCCTTCGTCCAAAAGTTATCTGGAATCCCTGGTGACACACGCACCGGCACTTTATCACTAAATGTCTTGCCTGTGCTATCTGAGAAGTTTGTCGTCAACGCATGTGTTTGCGTACCTTCCATTGATGCTACTGATATAGCCCCGTCAGCAAGTGACATGGAACTAATTGAAATATCTTCTTCAGGATTATGGGCAACAGTATGTAAATCAGATTGTTCAGCTGATGCTCGACCATCATTTGACGCTGCCACAACCGGGACAACACCCAACTTTGCCGCTCGATTTAAAGCAGCCGTTTCTGGCATCAGACTAGAATAGTTAGTCAATGATGATCCCAGTGACAAGTTCAACACGTCAGCGCCAAGCTTCACTGAGTCTTCAATGGCGTCCACAATCGAGTCGGTTGACGCCCCATTGTGATGATTACTGAACACTTTCATATCCAGCAATTGCTCTTCAGGTGCCACCCCTTTGACTTTACCGTTAGCCGCCAAGATACCAGCCACGTGCTGTCCGTGTTCGTGAGTAATACCGCTGTCTTTTAACTCATCTTGAGAATCAATGTTATCCGCATAATTGTGGGCAAATGGCACTTTGTTGGACTGGTAAACACCATACGAACTGAATTTTTGGAACAGTTTTGAACTATCTTTGCTTAACTTAGCCTGTTTACTACCTATGGTGGTTAATTTCAAATCAGGGTGTGTGTAATCGATGCCCGAATCAATGTCAGCAATCAACATGCCACTGCCGTCGCCGCCATGCGCTGAACGCCAGTCGTCAGTCACTTGGGCAAGATCATTATCATTAGAGTTTGCCGGCTGATAAACACTTTGAATGTGGACTTCTTTCACGCCAGCAATCGCTGACAATTGCTTCACTTGTGTTGGCTTAGCCATAATCGACAAAGTATTGACCAAATACCCACTTTGTTTTAGAACTTTTTTACCGGTGATTTGCTCGGCACGATTTTTGATTGGCGTTTGCTGGTCAATTACGTTTTGCTCGGCTTGATTGATACGATTTAGCGTTGCTGACGTACCGTCAGGGTTTGGGGTGCTTGATTTTTGCGCTGCTGCCTCATCTGACAAACTCAAAGTCATTTTGACATAAGTATTAGACTTTTCTGCTAACGTCATTTCCTTAGGCTTTTTGCCTTGCGCAGTGAGTTGCGTGTCATAAGGCGTCTCAATCCCTTTTGTTTTCAAATCATCAGCTTTTTGTGCTTTAGTTTTGACAACCGCTGTCGGGAAGTTCTGGACGACCGTCTGCACCTTTTGCTGTTTTGCGGTCTTGTAGGGCGCTAGGCGATGCTGCTGATAGGTGTTGACACCAACCGTTGTACCAGCAATAGCCATCAAGGCAAAGCCCGAGAACATTAGATAAGCTTGTCGTTTTCTCATATTCTTCTCTCATCTTCAAATTTTTTGTTCATGAACATTGCACCATTATAGTATAAAATTTACCCCATAAACCATTTTTTCACAGTTTATTTACAAACTTCTTTTTTTGAACACAATTCCTCATAAAAGCTATTTTAAAGCCTTTACAGCAACTTTCAGGGGTTTAATTAACCTATTCCACGTCCATTATCAACCACATTTTGAAAATGATAATTTTATTATTTTTAGCACATATTTGCAAAAAAAAAAGCCAATAACATGTTATTGGCTTAGTGAAAGATATTTATTATAAGGTCACGTTGTGGTGAACTTGTTGCACGTCTTCATCTGACTCTAAGGCGTCAACTAATTTTTCGAATGCTTCTAAATCGTCACCTTCAAGTGTCATTTCTGATTGTGGCAACATCGTAATTTCAGTGGTTGAAAATTCAGATACACCACTGTCGCGCAATGCCGCAATTGCTTGATGCAATGCAGTTGGCTCTGTATAAACAACGACTTGATCATCTTGTTGTTCCGCATCACGAACGTCTACTTCGGCGTCTAATAATGTCTCTAAGGCACCATCAGCATCATCCCCTTCAAAGACAATCACACCAGTCTCATCAAAAAGATAGCTAACTGAACCTGAAGCGCCATAAGTGCCACCATTTTTGTTAAAGGCCGTGCGAACGTTGGTTGCTGTACGGTTGACGTTAGAAGTTAAGGTATCCACAATAATTAATGACCCATTGGGACCAAATCCCTCATAGCGTCCTTCAATGAAAGTCTCATCGCCCGAACCCTTGGCTTTTTCCAAAGCACGTTCGATAACGTGCTTTGGCACCTGTGCCTGCTTGGCACGTTCGATAACAAACTTCAAAGTTGAGTTAGCTTCTGGATCAGGACTACCACCTTGCTTGGCAGCAGCATAAATTTCAATCCCATATTTACTGTTAACTTTGGCGGCAGCACCATCAGTCTGCGCCTTTTTCATTTTAATGTTTTCCCATTTACGTCCCATGAGGTCACCTCTTTTAATTTATATCTTTTAATATTATACCGGTTCGTCGCCTATTTCACCACACGATACTGGCCCGGCTTCAAATCAGCAATGTGATATTCCCCAATATGCGTGCGAATCAACCGTAACGTCGGAATTCCCACAGCTGCTGTCATACGACGCACTTGACGATTGCGCCCCTCTTTGATTTTGAGTTGAATAAAACTCGTCGGTTGATTTTGCCGGACGCGGATCGGCTTTTCACGCTCCCATAGCCATTTTGGATAAGGAATTCGTTTCACTTTGGCCGGTAAGGTCATGCCATCTTTGAGCATGACACCTTGCGCTAATTCACGCAGTTGGGCTTTTGTTGGAATACCGTCTACTTGAACGACATAAATTTTGTAGGCTTTATTCTCGGGGTCAGTTAGTTCATGGTTCAACTTGCCATTGTCGGTTAGCAACAACAGCCCTTCACTATCCATGTCTAAACGCCCTGCCGCATAAACGCGCGGAATGTCAATATAGTCAGCTAAAGTGGGTCTCCCTTGATCATCTGTGAATTTTGTCAATACATTATAAGGTTTATTAAATAGTACAATCATGCTGTTGTAGTAGTGTCCTTTTCATTGTAAAAAAAGAAGCAAATCAATGCGGTGATTTGCTTTAATAGCATTATTATTGTATCACATCCACCAATAGTCACTGTAACAAACTGAGAGATTATCCCATTTCTTGTACCATTTTTATCAAACGATAAGGACTTGCTTCAATTTATACTAGTTAGTGAGGGAAAATTATGAAAAATAGTCTATTAATTGTTAATCTTGGCACGCCAGCCGAGCCTACCACACAAGCAGTCAAACAGTATCTCAAAGCCTTCTTGTCCGACCATAATGTCATTCAAATGCCAAAATGGTTATGGCAACCAATTCTCAATCACATTATTTTGCCAACTCGTTCATGGCGTTCAGCGACGTTTTATCAACATGTTTGGCAACCATTGGGTTCACCTTTGATGCAATATACAAAATTGCAAGCACAACAAATTCAAGCGCTTTTGCCTGACTGGCAGGTTAGCTATGCCATGACTTACGGTCAACCAAGTATTGCTGGTGAACTACACAAATTACAAAACGCCGGTGTTGACAACATCGTTGTCCTCCCACTTTTTCCACAATACAGTACTACAACCACAAAATCCATTGTTGAACAAGTCGAAGCAACAGGAATTCCCACACAAATCATTACTGACTTTTACCAACACGAACATTATCAACAACTTCTCGCTAAGACGGTGGCTAGTCAGTGGGATCCTGATAAATACGATCAGTTGCTGGTCAGTTACCACGGCATTCCCAGCTCGTATGTCCGCAAAGGCGATCCATACTTACAACAATGTACGGACACAACCGCAAATTTGATGTCATCGGTGCCGTCACTCAACCGCGACAATGTCACCCAAGTATTCCAGTCAAAGTTTGGTCCCATGCCCTGGTTAAAACCTTATCTACGGCCAACCTTGCAACAATTACCTGTACTCGGTAAACGACGTATCTTGATTGTAACACCATCATTTGTCGCTGATTGTCTCGAAACCCTTGAAGAAATTAATGTCCAAGGCTATCAAACTTTTGGTAGTACGGGCGGCGAATTGTATGATGTCGTGCCACCTTTTAACGATTCCCCTGACTTTTCTAGCTTTTTAGCACAGTTAGCCACTGACGAGGTGGCTCATGACTGAGAAAAGTCTCTCTGAAATTAACAATTCTGTTACCGTGCCAAGCGTTTATGAAAGTGCATTTTGGCGAAAATTCTTAGCTTATAGTGGCCCCGGCGCTCTAATTGCTGTGGGTTATATGGATCCGGGCAATTGGCTCACGTCGATAATGGGTGGTATTCATTATCGTTATTTACTATTGTCAGTCATTTTGATGTCAATTTTAGTGGCGATGCTAATGCAATATTTAGCCGCCAAACTTGGTGTTGTGACACAACTTGATTTGGCACAAATTATTCGTCAGCATGTTAATCGTCCCGTTGCAATCTTATTGTGGTTATTATCTGAACTCGCCATGATGGCAACCGATATCACCTCGGTAGTCGGTTCTGCGATTGCATTAACGTTACTGTTTAAAATACCATTATTTATCGGCATTTTAATTACTAGTTTGGACGTTTTATTGCTACTCGCTTTGCTACGATTTGGTATTCAACGCGTTGAAGCCATTGTGTTTATTTTAATTTTTGCTGTTGGTTTAGTATTTGCTTACGAAGTTGCATTATCACAACCGCAACTAGGTGATTTATTACGTGGCTATTGCCCACAAATTAGCTTAATCCACCATTCGCAATTAATCCTATCACTTGGTATTATCGGTGCCACAATTATGCCTCATAATTTATTTTTACATTCCTCTTTGTCGCAAACCCGTCGTTTTGACCACGACGATTCGGCGCAAGTTGCTGAAGCTGTGAGATTTTCTAAATGGGACTCCAACGTTCATTTACTCGTTGCTTTGATTATCAACTCTTTGTTACTGATTCTTGGCGCTGCCCTGTTCTATGGTACGCAAGCCAATCTGTCTGCTTTCAGCGACTTGTACCATGCGTTGCAAAATCCCCATTTAGCGGGTAAAATTGCGTCACCATTTTTGAGCACTTTGTTTGCTATCGCCTTACTCGCCTCAGGTCAAAACGCCACCATCACTGGTACATTGAGTGGGCAAATTGTCATGGAAGGTTTCACAAACTTGAAACTACCACTCTGGTTAAGACGTGTTATCACGCGTCTCTTGGCAATTATCCCTGTTATTTTACTGGTGATCTTATTTGGCGCAAAAGAAGGTGTGCTCGACCAACTGATTGTTTACTCACAAATTTTTCTCAGTATAGCGTTGCCATTTTCGATGTTTCCACTCGTGTATTTCACCAGCAAAACACGCTACATGACGACAAGATTTGTTAACCAGAAGTGGGTGACTGTACTGGGTTATTTGATTGCGAGTGTTTTGACTATTTTGAATGTGCAGTTGATTTTAAGTGTGTTTTAAAAATGCCATTTTTTCTAAACATAGAAAAATCACAAACAAATCACAATTCAACCACAATCTCACAATATCTAGGTTATATCATGATTATAGAATATATTTTGATTATTAACTACGAAGGAGCATTGTATGAATTCATCACTTGTAAAAACTATTTTCTTAGTTGCCGCAACTATGAGCGCAGCATTTGCCATGTCAAACACGGAGGTCAGTGCAGATACTCATCGTGTCGTTAAAGGTGAAACCGTTTATGATATTGCGCTAGCCAATAATACCTCAGTTTCAGAAATTGTCCGAATTAATGGTCTCCCCTCAAATGGGCATTGGATATATGTTGGAAACGAATTGAAAGTTAATGAACAATCAGAAACCAATACATCGGACAAAGAAAACAATCACGACGCTGCATTCGTAGCTATTGATAAGCGTAACGAAAATATTAATAACGCAAAAAATAGCTATCCATTTGGGCAATGCACTTGGTATGTCAAAGCGAGTTTAGGCTGGGTTGGTAATTATTGGGGTAACGCACAGGACTGGGCCAAGTCAGCAAAAACAGCGGGGTATCAAGTTAACGGAGAAGCCAAGCCGGGTAGTGTTGCTGTATTTTCACCTGGACTCCACGGTGCAGATGCAACCTATGGGCACGTTGCTGTCGTGGAAAAAGTTAATTCAGATGGCACAATCTTAATTTCTGAAGGAAACGCTGGCCGCGGTCTTTATAGCACCAGAACAGTACCTACTGCGAGTGTCCAATTCATTCATCAAAATTAATTGCCATATCTTATCAACATACAATAGCCATAACACTAATATCAGTGTTGTGGCTATTGTTTTACTCAACATAAACTCGTGCAATGTTTGGATGGTTCATTTATAACGACTTATCAAGCCATTTTTTATGATAAATCGCTTGCATATGCATAGCAATGAAAAATCAGTTATTGTACCTTTGGTGCGCCCTTCCAAACAGCAATTTCTCCGGTGCCACTTTTGTTATCAATATAGTCCGCCACATTATCGGATTGATACGCTTTAACAAATTTTTTGATTGCAACACTATTTTTCTTGCTTTTTGTTGTTGCAATAATATTAATGCCGCCATGTGTACTCTTATTAACTGGCTGTACATATATCGCTGACTTGATCGATCGACCAGATCCGACGATAAAGCTAGGATCAATTGAGGCAACATCTACTTCCGGTAAAGTTCTAACCAATTGATCAGTTGCTAATTCTTTAAATTTCAGATTCTTCTTATTCTCAACGATATCTTTTACCGTTGGATCTTTTACATTACTGGCTATTTTAATCAATCCTGCAGATTGCAATACCAACAAAGATCTGCCTTGAGTGACCTTACTATTAGAAATACCAACCGTTCCATTTTCTGGAATATCTTTAATTGATTTGTGCTTGTCGGAATATAAGCGACCAGCCACTAAAATTGTTTCCCCCACAGGTACAATATTAGACTTATGGCTCTTGTTCCAATCATTCAAAAAGATGTAATGCTGAAAAGCATTTGCGTCAATATCGCCGGATGTTAACGCCGCGTTAGGTTGTGTATAATCCGTGAACGTTTTTATTTTTAAGGTCAATCCTTCTTTTTTGGCATTATTTTTTATAATTTTCCATTGCTTGTCTGTGCGTTTATCGCCTGCCATGATACCAACTGTCAGTGTCTCTTGATCTTTACTTTTGGTCTGTGGACCAAAGCTGGCATAGGCAATGCCGGCGATAGCGACGACAGCCACACCACCAACAAGCCATTTAGTTGTTTTACTCATGATACGTATTTCTCCCTGTTTTCTCTAATTGATAATTCCTGATTTTTAGAATGGCGATGAACAAGCTATTTTTTCAATCAAAAAAGCCGCTTCTGTACTTTATAGATACAGAAGCGGCTTACCATAAGCGCGATACCATTCTGAGTTTGGACTATTTGTTACCAAATAGTTGCTCACTAACCATCGGGCATCGGGAAATGATCCTAGCCGAATGGTGTGCCCGTTAACGGGGGCCAAATCGTTGCAAACTAAACGGTAAACCGACTCGTCTGCACCAATCACAGGTCATTTTCACAATCGCACGCACGCTAACTCACATCTCCCGTTAGCTTTCTTGGCTTTGATAAACTGTTACTTTCCTGTTCAATTCGTTTCATTCTAAAAATCGTTATAGATAATACTACATCCCATTCATTCTAATGTCAACACTTTTTATTTTTTGAATAGTAAACCAAAGACGATTAACACAATTAAGCTGGCACCAAATAGGGCGTAAGTGCCTAGTGCCTGAGCCAATAGCCCTGAAATGAAAGCGCCAAATAGAAACGCTAGAACGAGCCAAAGAAAATGAAAAGTATTGCTCAAAAATTGTTTGTCCCCAGTGTAGAAAAAGTTGGTAACGTTAGTGCCGATACTGCGTAAATTGCCTGTTGACATGACGCTTGTGAACGGAAGACCTTGCAATTTAGGAAAGGAATCAAGTTGAATGGCTAGAAAGAAAGACAAAAAAGCAATGAAAAATGTACTGCTCAAGTACTGGTGCATGGCAACGATGGCCGTAATACCAATAAATTCAAGTAAAATACTGTGCTGTTGAAGGGACAAACGTCCTTCAGGCCATCGCTTTTTCAGAATTGTATTGCAAGCGGCACCAATAGTGAAAAAAAGAATTGGCCAAATAAAAATCATGCTGGCGCCAAAGCGTCCATGGGCTAAATTGAATCCAGCCTGAATGAGGTTACCTGTTTGTAGACTAGCAAAACGTGACTCATGATATTGAAATGTGTAAGCGTCAACAAATCCAGAATTCATCGCTAGTAGTAAGCCAATCGGCAATCGTTCGTGAATGGGGTGTTGTGTTGTAAGCATTATTGTCTCCCTAAATAATCGTTGCGTATCTTTCCACTTTAGCACTTTGACATTATTTTAGGCAATAAAACCTTTAATTATCTAATTCTCCTAATGGTGAATGCCTTTTTTGATATAATGGGAACAAAGAATTAGGGGAGAATGAGATGAAGTGGCGATTTTTAATACTGACTTTGTTGTTTGCTATGTTTGGCATACAACAGGTTTCAGCGGATGATGACTATGAGATAACTAATTGGCAGCAAACAGTTGCAATTCAGCCTAATGGTGACGCTAATGTGACTAAGCAGGTGAGCTATTCGTTTGATGATGATATGCATGGCGTGGTTATGCGAGAGGGTTTGGCAGCAGGTAAAAAAGCGTCAGCACTGACGTGGGGTGGCTTAAAATCAATCAAAGTTGCGGTGAATGGCCAAGCTCCGACAGTCATTCAACCAAGACAAGGTGCGGCGCAAACCGGTTACGTTGAAACAAAAACGTCAAACGCAGTTAAAGAAAAAGTGTATTATCCAGTTCGAGAGAATGATAAGTTAGTTGTCACTTATCAGTATGTTTTAAAAGGGCTGGTCACAAATTGGGACGATGTCGCTGAGATTAATTGGCGACCAATTTCTGACTGGGATGTTGATTTAGACAAGGCAAAGTTGGTTATTAAATTGCCTAAAAAATCACCTAAACAACTAAAAGCTTGGGTGCATAGTCGGGCAAAAGGAGATGTTAAGCTAGATAAAGCACAAGGTGAAGTGATTGCGATGAGTGATACTGTTTCGGCAGATGAATCATTAGAAATTCACATGTATTTTGACAGCGATCAGACACCGCTTAATCAATTACGTCGCTCTGGCAAACGTGCGAAACGGATTAACCAGCAAGAAGCAGCGATCGTGGTTAAACATAACCGATTTGTTTTTTGGATGATGATTATTGCTTTCTTGGTTTCACCAATTCTGTTTGTGATCGTACTGTTTATCGTATTTTTGCAAAACAAAAAAGTGCGTTATCAACAGAATTTGGCAAAACAAAAAAGCGGTACTACTGGTGAACCAGTCCATATTTTTGATTTACCAAACGATCTTGGACCGGCATTAATTGCTGAGCGATTAGCAGAAAAGTCCGATGACGCCAAAATTGTCGTGGCAACGTTGCTTGATTTAGTGGCCCGTCATAAAATAACAATGACTTATCAAGGCATGAAGCGACCAGATGAGATTACCTATCAAGTGACTGATGAAAATGGCTTGCAACCATTTGAATTATCTTTTGTGAGAATGATTTTTGGCAAAAATCGTGATTTAGTCCGTCATGGCGATTTTAAAAAGAAACAATCACCAGTTTCAAAAAGTATTAGAAAACGAATTGGCGCTTTCAAGCAAGCATTAGCCAAAGCAGAGCAACAGACACGCATTGTTGACAAAATTGCTACGCAAAAAGCGACTGATGCCAAAACAATGGCGTTGGGTGGCTTAATTGTATTATCAGTGATTTCAGCAGTTGTGTTAGGAATTATTGCTGATCAAACACAAGTGTCGAGTATCTGGGCCATTATCGTGATTGAGAGCGTCGTAGCGCTTGTAACGTTATTATTGACAGCTACTCAAAAAACGATTTTCTTCACTGTACCAGACGGTATGCAGGAACAATGGCAGTGGCAAGGATTTAAAAAAATGTTACATGATATTGCACACTTACAAGACAAGCAGGTGCTAGACGTCCAATTGTGGGATAAAATTTTAGCTTATGCAGTCATCTTTGGGGAAGCCAAGAATGTCGCTAATCAAATGAAAATTTGGGCTAAAGACATGGATTGGAATACTGATAATACATTGTTGTTTGTGCCATATTATTTGTATGGTAGCGACTGGAGTGATGGTTTTGTCACTAGTATCAATCAAGATGGTGCTTTCCAATCAAGTAGTAATGTGAGTGGTGGCGGTGGCAGCTTTTCTGGCGGGTCATCCGGTGGCGCTGGTGGCGGCGGCGGTGGTGCTTTTTAACATCGAGTGGTCATAAATTAAACAACATTTTTCAAAAAAATTTGTTATACTATATGTATAAGTTAATTTCTGAGGGAGTAACTGACGAAATGTTCGTGGCTGAATCGTCAAAGCAAAACAGCAATGTTTTATATCGCGCTATGCGCCGGTTCAGCATTAAACAGTGAGACTCATGTAAACGTTTATTTGCGTTTGCATGGGTCTTTTCATTTTGTTAGTCTTAGCTTAACCTCAAGCGTATAAGGAGAATTTCGATGGCAGATAAGCCGTTATATAACCAAGACAGTACGGATGTTTTGGTAGCATTAAAAACTGATGCAAAAATCGGTTTGACAGGTCAAGAGGCAAAGGAGCGCTTTGAAAAAAATGGTCCTAACCAGTTGAACGAAGCAAAATCAACTAGTTTAGTTCAGAAATTCATCAACCAGTTTAAGGATTTGATGATTGCTATCTTGTTAGCTGCTGCAATCGTGGCGGCGTTTACAGGTGAACTGGTTGACGCCATCTTCATTTTGGCCATTGTCATTATCAACGCTGTTTTTGGTGTTTTCCAAGAAGCCAAGGCCGAAGATGCCATCAATGCGTTGAAAGAAATGTCTACCCCTAATGCAAACGTCATTCGTGATGGCAAGGAAATGTCTGTGAAATCAACGGATTTGGTTGTGGGTGATGTTGTCCGTCTGGAGGCTGGAGACATTGTGCCAGCTGATTTACGTTTAATTGAATCAGCTTCTCTTCAAATTGAAGAGGCCTCACTGACTGGTGAGTCAGTACCTGTTGATAAAATTGCAGATACACTTGTTGACAGTGATTTGCCGCTGGGTGATCGTACCAACCTTGGATTTATGAATACTAACGTGACTTATGGCCGTGGTGTTGGTGTCGTAACAGGTACGGGAATGCAAACGGAAATTGGGCACATTGCCGGCATGTTAGAGGCAGCCGATGAAACCAAGACACCATTGCAGGCAAATTTGGTCAAGTTAGGTCAAGTTTTGACTTATTTGATTTTAGGAATTGCTGTGGTAACGTTTGTTGTTGGTTTGTTGCGTGGTAGAGAGACCATTATTGATATGCTGTTGACCTCCATCTCTCTGGCTGTTGCAGCTATTCCAGAAGGTTTGCCAGCGATTGTGACAATCACATTAGCATTAGGTACCACGCGTATGGCCTCGCGTCATGCTCTCGTTCGTAAGTTGCCTGCCGTTGAAACATTAGGCTCAACTGATATTATCGGTTCTGATAAAACAGGAACGTTAACGCAGAACAAAATGACAGTCGAAAAGCTCGTGGTTGATGCTGAAATTTCAGACGCTGATAACACAGGAGAATTGACTAATACGTATGCCAGATTAGCTGATATTTTGGCATTGAACAACGATACAAAGCGAACAGAAAATGGTTTAGTTGGTGATCCAACCGAAACGGCATTAATTGCCTTCAATGAAAAGCATGATCGTGATATTGACAAGTTATTTAACGAGATGCCACGTGTTGCAGAATTGCCCTTTGATTCAGAACGTAAGTTGATGTCAACGGTTCATCCGGCACCCAATGGTTATATTATTACGGTCAAGGGTGCACCCGATGAACTATTAAAGCGTGCTACACAGATTGAAATGTCCGGTCAAATCGTTGCATTGAGCGATGATATTCGTGCTAAACTGCTGGGAATTAATTCTGAGCTGGCAACGCAAGCGTTGCGTGTGTTAGGATTTGCTTACAAATTAGTTGATGAAATGCCTACTGAGATGACGACACAAGTTGTTGAAAATGATTTGGTATTTACTGGTTTTGTGGGCATGATTGACCCAGAAAGACCAGAAGTTGCACAGGCTGTTGCCGAAGCAAAAGCTGCTGGTATTCGACCAATGATGATCACGGGTGACCATCGTGATACAGCCGCTGCAATTGCGATTCGTTTAGGTATTTTGGATGAGAAAGACATTGATACTGCTGTCATTTCTGGTTCTGATATTGACGCGATGAGTGAAGCCGAATTTGCGGAAAATGTCACTCGCTATAATGTCTATGCTCGCGTTGCGCCAGAACACAAAGTTAAAATCGTCAATGCTTGGCAGAAAAAAGACAAAGTTGTCGCGATGACTGGGGATGGTGTTAACGATGCGCCGGCTTTGAAAGCTGCTGATATCGGTATTGCAATGGGTATTACTGGAACAGAAGTTTCTAAAGGTGCTTCTGACATGGTTTTGGCTGATGATAACTTTGCAACGATTGTGCATGCTGTTGAGGAAGGTCGTAAGGTCTTTGCTAATATTCAAAAAGCATTACAGTACTTGTTAGCTTCTAACTTAGCGGAAGTGATTTCAATCTTTGTGATGACACTTTTGGGTTGGAATATCTTAGCGCCAATTATGATTTTGTGGATTAACTTGGTAACCGATACTTTGCCAGCGATTGCCTTAGGTATTGAACCAGCAGAAAAGGGTGTGATGAAACGCAGTCCTCGTGGTCGTGGTGCTAGTTTCTTGTCTGGTGGCGTTGGTCCCGCTATTATTTGGCAAGGTATTTTGCAAGCTGTTATTGTGTTGAGTGTGTATGGTTTTGCTTTGGCAGCACCCGTTCATGCGGAGAGCCATTTGGCGCACCAAGATGCTTTGACTATGGCATTTATGACACTCGGATTGATGCAAATGTTTAACGCGATTAACGTTAAGTCGGTGTACGGTTCTATGTTTGGACCACAGGCCTTTAGAAACAAGATGTTCAACTGGGCATTATTAGGATCACTTGTAGTCATGGCAGCTGTTGTTGTGATTCCGCCTTTGAACCCATTGTTCCATGTCTCGCATTTGGATACTTATCAATGGGCAATTGTGTTAGTTGCGGGAATTAGTATCATTGTGATTGTGGAACTGGTAAAATTGGTTCAACGAACAATTTTCAAAAAAGGATAATAGGACATTGGCAAAATTTAATCCCAAACAAGCACAAGTTTATGTGCAGACTTTGCAACAAGTTTTAACAGCAACTCAGGAAACAGCTGATCGCGTGACACCATTTTTTACTAAATTAGATGATGCAAAACAAGAGAACAAGGTAACTGACATTCCTGCAGCAGAATTCGCTGAAATTAAAGCCGAGTTTGAAGACGCAGTGACGAGTTATCAGGAGAATGCTGCACGTTTGAATGCTGCACAAGCACCAATTCGTATTTTGGGTGTGCATAAGTCATTAGCAAAGAATTATGAATTGTACGCTCAAGCAACAGCGTTGATGAGCGATTCACTAAATGTAGCCGATCAAACAATCGATGATGATAAATATGAACAGTCTGAGGCTGATCAAGCTCAATATTTGAACAAAGTACAGACAAATGTATCAAAAATAATGACTTCACAAATGTAAATCGGTCTAGACCAAAAAGAGGATAAACACCACATTGAACGGTGCTTATCCTCTTTTTGGTCTAGTTATTTTTTCAAAGAATTTCATCACAAAAGTGATTTAAACCGTGAAATGAAAGCGTTTACATGATAAGATAAAGACGAAGCACAACTTAAATGGATGCCACTCATGAAGTAAAAAATGACGCTTCACATATTTTTTCATTGCATCCAACATGAAGTGGAGGAGACTTTCATGCAGAGAATAACAGATTGGTTACAGAAAAATTTGGTGCCGATTGGCGCGAAACTATCGTCTATTAAGGCACTGAATGCTATTCGTGATGGTATCGCCTTGGCGATTCCTCTGATTTTGGTCGGATCTTTGGCGATGATTATTCGTAATTTTCCAACCCCTAATGATATGTGGGTGACATGGATTACTGCTAATGGTGTCTTAAATTGGTTGGTGAAAATCATTTACGGTACGTTTTACTTAGTCGGTATCGTTTCAGTCGTTGGTATCGCTTCCAATTATGCCAAGTTGCTATCACCAAAGGCTGATGGTATTTCAGCAGGTGTCTTAGCACTTGGTGGTTATTTCGTTTCGACACCATATTTAAATGGTGCTAACGGCAACCAAGCGTGGGGTGCTAAAGTCGCAATTGCCGACCAAGGAATTGCATATTCAGCAACAAACGCTAACGGTATGTTTGCAGCGATTATTATTGGACTGGTGTCAGCAGCCATTTATGCTTGGTTCTTAAATCATAACATTACCATCAAAATGCCTGATTCAGTACCACCAGCCGTTGGACATTCATTTGCGGCATTAATTCATGGATTTGTGATTATTTTGCTCTGGGCCTTGCTTTATGCGCTATTCCAAGCAACTGGCTTGGTATCTATTCACAATATTTTACAAATGATTTTGGGTGATCCACTAAAAGCGTTCGGTGGTTCATTAATTGGTGCAATTGTGGTAGCGGTGCTTGTGTCGCTATTCTGGTTCATTGGAATTCACGGTGGTAACTTAGTTGGTGCTATTATGTCACCTATCTTCTTGCAATTGATGCAAGAAAACGTTGACGCAGCCAAAGCAGGTAAAGCATTACCAGAAGTTATTACACAGCCATTTATGGATAATTTTGTCTATATTGGTGGTGGTGGTGCGACGTTAGGTTTGATGATTGCACTCGCTATTTTTGCAAAATCAAAGCAAAATAAAGCAATGCGACCACTGACATTAGTGCCTGGTATCTTTAACATTAACGAGCCGACAATGTTTGGTTTGCCAGTTGTTTTGAATGTTTACTTAATCGTACCGTTCCTGATTGTGCCAGTGATGAATGTCTTGATTTCATATTTTGCGATGTCATCAGGATTAGTTGCACGTACAACAGGTACACCTGTACCCTGGACGATGCCACCAGTGATTTCTGGTTTCTTGGCAACCTCAAGTATTTCTGGTGCGGTGTTACAAATCGTTTTGATTCTCTTGGATCTATTAATTTGGATTCCGTTCTTCAAAGTGTTTGATAAAGCGCTTTTGGATGAAGAAAAGCAAGCTGATAGCGACGCTGTTGTTGGATAGTATAAAAGCTTTAATCAAATTTTTGATTAAAGCTTTTATTTTGAATCGTAATCAATGTTTTTTGGGTAAATGAACCTTGAGCGAGTTGCGACGCTATGGGTTGAATATTTGCTTGCCATGTTTGATATTGATTGGGGGATATGTCGCTGATATGATTGAGCTCATTGAGACTGTTGATGGTCAAACCGATGTTATACTTTTTGATAATACTGGCAAGGACACTTTTTTGCCAAGCAATTAAAGGTAATCCTGCTCTAAGATAAAGACTCGCTTTGTGTGGTGCGTTGTATTTAGTGTAGCTTTGATATGTTTTGTCTTCAAAATCATTATCCCATATCAAACCAAATCCAGAGGTAAGTTGGTTTAAAATATCATCAGGGTCAAAATTACCATGGTAACTAACCTGATTAGGGAAAACAAAATCACGCCATTTTTTGGGAACAGAGCCAAATAAGTTGATTTGTGGCCCGTCGTAATTTTTTAGCCAAGGTGACTTTTGAAAAGTACCAGCAAAGTTAATGAGGTGGCTATATGAAGCTAAGTTGTCGACTTCCCCAAGATAATCAAATAAAGGTTGAATAATGAAGTTTGAGTTGACGCCCATACCTCTAAGGGTGTTGGCCATGGCCTCTGAATGAACAATAATAGTATTGTACTGCTTTAAAACAGACAATTCCCAAGCATCGGTTTTGACCAGGCGAAGTGGTTCAATATCATGAATTAAAACAATACTGTGTGCGGAACGGTTATTAATCTCCTGTACCCACTGTTGCTCAAAATGGCAACTCATATAGCTAGGGAATTGATGAATTACAATATCATCTGCTTTGACAGCGTTAAGCCAAGTTTTAATATGGTTCTGTCGCGTTTCATTGTCAAAACGAACATCATTGTAGCGGGCAATAGGTAAAATTGTCCAACCTTGTTTCTGAGCAATTTGAGCATAATCTGATTTTGCTTTTAAAGCACCTGGTGGCATCCATGGTTCAATTGTGTGCGTGATGAAATAAGTCATAGCGATATTATACCAAAATCCGAACTATTTTTTTGAAAATCAATTAAAATCCGAACTATATTAGAAAGATAATTGCAATATTCGGCAATTAGTTGTCTTTTTAACCAAATTTTAACATAAAAATCTGCTTAAAGTCGGATAATGTAGATATTAACTTTTGGGAGAAGAAAAACATGCAACGTTCAGCAAAAATTGGTATCGGTGCGGCGGCAATCGTCGTTATTGCGGGTGGTATATACGCGGCAACACAACAATCAACAAAGAAAAGTTCTGGCTATGCTGTGGCTTTGGTAACAGATGGTGGTGGCATAGATGATCGATCATTTAACCAATCGGCATGGGAAGGGTTGGAGTCTTATGGAAAAGCCAATGGCCTGAAGCAAGGAAAAGGCGGGTACAACTATTTTCAGAGTACAGATACATCAGAAATAAAGACTAATTTGCAAACGGCCGTTAAAGGTGGTTATAAGTTAGTTTATGGTGTTGGATTCGCGGCGGCACCTGCTGTAACTAGCGTTGCTAAAGCTAACCCTAAGACAAATTTTGCCATTATTGATACAGTGATTGCTAAGAAAAATGTTGCTTCATTGACATTTAAAACAGAACAATCATCATACTTGGCTGGTGTTGCGGCAGCTAAGCAATCAAAGAGCGGCACGGTTGGTTTTGTGGGTGGCATACATGGTGATGTCGTCGACACTTTTGAGGCCGGTTTTAAAGCCGGTGTTAAGGCAACGAACACTAACATCAAAGTATTAACGCAGTATACTGATTCATTCACGGATGCCGCCAAAGGCAAGACAATTGCTGCATCAATGACTGCCAATGGTGCCGATGTTATTTTCCAAGCAGCTGGTGGTGCTGGAAATGGTGTCTTTGCAGAAGCTAAGGCAGCAAACCAAAAAGAAAGTGCCGATTCCGATAAGAAAATTTGGGTAATTGGTGTTGATCGTGATCAAAAGTCTGATGGTAATTACAAGGATAAAGATGGCAAGTCATCTAACTTCACCTTGGTATCAGCAGTAAAGCGCGTCGATAGTGCGGTTGAAGATGTTGCGACAAAGGCCAAAAATGACAAATTCCCTGGTGGTAAAACAATCACATATGGCTTGAAAGAAAAAGGTGTCAGTCTATCTAAGGATTCTGCTTCTAGCAGTGTTTGGTCAGCAGTTCAGTCAGCACAAAAGAAGATTGTCGCTGGTGATATCAAAGTACCTGTTCATCCATAATCTCGTTTTAAAAATTAATCGCAGTGATGCGATTTTTTTTGTATAACAATATAAAAACGAACAATTATATATATTTTGAATTTAATTTCGTCTTTTGTTTACAAATTAGTCATGATTCCCCTTGAAAAGTCTGTATAATAGTCATTGGAGTTTAGGAAAAGGATGACTATGATGGATTTTAATACAGTTTTTGATTATGAAGACGTTCAACTAATCCCCAATTTGGGAATACTTGAATCACGTTCCCAGGCGGATACGTCAGTCAAATTGGGACGATATACCTTTAAGTTACCAGTTGTAGCAGCCAACATGCAGACGGTTATTGATGAACCGTTAGCAAAACATTTAGCGGCCAATGGTTACTTTTATGTGATGCATCGTTTTGAACCAAGTAAACGATTAGATTTTGTTAAAAGTATGCAATCTGAGCAGCTGATTGCGTCTATTTCTGTGGGCATTAAGCCGGAAGAATATCAATTTATTGATGATCTTAAATCAGCAGGACTAGTGCCCGAATTTATCACTGTTGACGTTGCGCATGGGCATGCTGTACCAGTTATCGACATGGTAAGGTACATTAAAAAAACTTTACCAGATAGTTTTGTTATCGCTGGTAACTTGGCAACGGCCGAGGCTGTTAGGGATCTTGAAAATGCCGGCGCCGATGCTACTAAAGTGGGTGTGGGTCCTGGGAAGGCTTGTATTACGAAATTAAAAACCGGATTTGGGACTGGCGGTTGGCAATTAGCGGCATTGCGCTTATGTGCTAAGGCAGCAAAAAAGCCAATAATCACTGATGGTGGTATTCGTCATAATGGTGACATAGCTAAATCAATTCGGTTTGGTGCGACAATGTGCATGATTGGCTCATTATTTGCGGGCCATGACGAAACACCTGGTGATATTGTCGAAATCAATGGTGACAAATTTAAGATGTACTTTGGTTCTGCTTCACAGTTTCAAAAGGGTGAATACAAGCATGTTGAGGGTAAAAAATTGTTAGTACCTTATCGTGGTAGTATTGATACCACGATACGTGAAATAAAAGAAGATTTGCAATCATCAATTTCTTATTCTGGTGGTCGTGAGCTAGCAGACCTTAAACGTGTTGATTATGTCATTGTTAAAAATTCGATTAGTAATGGTGATACTTATTAAAAATAGAAAAATATGTTAAGAAAACTGACATGATATTGTGTGATCGTCAGCTTTTTTGCTATACTGGAGTATTATGAAAAAGATATGGATATTTTGTGTTGCTTTTTTAGCAACTGTCACAATGATGATGGGTATCACGAAGGTTGACGCCGCACAGCCTAACTACATTATCACAACTGATGCGACGTACCCTCCGTTTGATTTTCAAGATAAAAATAATCAATACACTGGTATTGACCAAGAAATTTTGAAAACAATTGCCAAACGCGAAGGTTTTACCTATACGCTTAAGCCAATGAGCTTCAATGCTGCTACGCAATCAGTAACATCTGGACAAGCGGACGCAGTGATTGCAGGTATGTCAATTACTGATGAGCGTAAACAAGTTTTTGATTTTGGGACACCGTACTATAAGTCTGGAATTGCTTGGGCGGTTAAAAAAGGCTCAGCTATCAAGTCATTGCAAGATTTGAAGGGTAAAACTGTTGCGATTAAAACAGGAACTGCTGGCGCTGATTATGCTTTATCAATCCAGAAAAAATATGGCTTTAAGGTAACTTATTTTAGTGATTCTGATACACTTTATAATGATGTGATTAATGGCAACTCACAAGCTACTTTTGGCGACTTACCAGTTTTGCAGTATACTATCAAAAATGGTACCAAGTTAAAAGTGATGAACCCAACTAATCCATACGAGGCTGGTTGGTACGGTTTTGCGGTTAAAAAAGGTGATAACGCGCAATTGTTAGCTTCTTTTAATAAGGGATTCGCCGCGATTAAAAAAGATGGCACTTATCAAAAGATCGTAAACAAATATTTAGGCGCTCCGGCTTCAGAATTTACTGGTAGTAAATCAGACAATAGCTCGGTATTTGGTATTTTAAAGTCCAATGAAAATGCCTTTATGAAGGGATTGTGGCAAACAATCCTATTAACATTGTTTGGTATTATTTTAGCTTCAATTTGGGGCATTTTACTTGGTATCATGGGTGTTAGCCAAAATAGTGTGATTAGGGGTATCTCAACCACAATCATTTACATCTTCCGTGGTATGCCGTTAATGGTATTAGCATTTTTCATTTATATTGGACTGCCTGGCGTTATTGGTACTAAAATCCCAGCATTTACGGCTGGTGTCATCACACTGATTTTGAATGAGGGTGCATATACTGGTGCGTTTGTACGTGGTGGTTTTAAAGCAGTTGACAAAGGTCAAATGGAAGCGGCACGAAGTCTTGGATTTACTTATGGTAAGTCAATGTATAAAGTGATTATGCCCCAAGGACTCAAAATTATGGTGCCGAGTTTTATTAATCAATTCATCATCACTTTAAAAGATACATCAATTTTGTCGGCAATTGGTATTTTGGAATTAACACAAACAGGGACCTTAATTGTCTCTCGTAACTCACAGGGCTTTCGTGTATGGGCTATTATTGCTGTGATATATTTGGTTGTAATCACGTTACTGACTTGGTTTAGTAATTGGGTAGAAAAGAGGACGCGTTCATGAGTGAAGCACAAGTAAAAGTGCATGTTGATAAAGTTAATAAATCTTATGGTGAAAACCATGTTTTGCGCGATATTTCATTGGATATTGCCGAAAACGAAGTGGTTGTTATGATTGGACCATCAGGATCAGGTAAATCAACCTTTTTGCGGATGTTAAACCAATTAGAAACACCTGATAATGGGACAATCATTGTTGATGGCTATGATATTTCAGATAAAAATACGGATATCAACAAGGTTCGCGAAAACATCGGTATGGTGTTTCAAAACTTCAACTTGTTCAATAATTACACCGTGCTAGAAAATATCATGTTAGCACCTGTTGAACTCAAAAAACTAGACAAAGTTGCAGCAGAGAAAAAAGCACGTGAACTTCTTGAAACTGTTGGTTTATCTGATAAAGCGGATATGCCAGTTAGTTCCTTATCTGGTGGTCAAAAGCAACGTATCGCGATTGCACGCGCATTAGCAATGACGCCAGATATTATGTTGTTTGATGAACCAACTTCTGCGCTGGATCCTGAAATGGTTGGCGATGTACTTGATGTTATGAAAAATTTGGCCGAGTCTGGTATGACAATGATTATCGTGACACATGAAATGGGCTTTGCCAAGCAAGTAGCTGATCGTGTTGTTTTCTTTGAATCAGGTAAAATTCAAGAATCAGGAACACCAGATCAAGTATTTGATGCACCAAAGAATGAACGTCTACAAGAATTTTTGAGTAAAGTCACGCATGCTTAACCGTGGCGTATGAATGACAGGTGGCCATAGCGCCACCTTTTTTGGGGAGAAAAAATGTTTAAAAAAGGTATACTAATAAGTTTTTTGGCAATGTTGTCGATTACCACGTTTGTTTTTGCAATGGGTGATAATTTAGTTCATGCGGATAAACCGAATTATATCATTTCAACTGATGCAACCTATCCGCCGTTTGATTTTCAGGATAAAAATAATCAGTATGTGGGTATCGATCAAGATATTTTGAAAGAAATTTCGAAACGAGAAAATTTCACTTATACGTTAAAACCAATGAGCTTTAATTCAGCAGCACAACTTGTTTCAAATGGACAAGCTGACGGCATTATTGCGGGTATGGTAATTACGGAGGAGCGTAAGGCCGTTTATGATCACTCAACACCTTACTATAAAACGGGTGTGGCTTGGATTGTCAAAAAAGACAGCAAAATTAAGTCATTAAAAGACTTAAAAGGCAAAACTGTTGCTTTAAAGACGGGTACGGCCGCTTCAGAATATGGTAAATCTTTGCAAGCTAAGTATGGGTTTAATGTTAAATACTTTAACGATACAGACACAATGTACAATGATGTTGCGGTGGGCAATTCTGCTGCAACATTTGAAGATATGCCAGTTATTCAGTATGCTATCAAAAATGGTGTTAAGTTGAAGGTTATGAATGCCGATAATCCAGGGAACGCTGGTTGGTATGGATTTTTTGTTAAAAAAGGTGAGAACAAAGCGCTGTTGTCAGCTTTCAACCGTGGTTTTGCTGCTATTAAGAAAGATGGTACGTATGACAAAATCGTTGCAAAATATCTAGGTGCTAATCAATCTACATTCACTGGCGCCAAAAAGGATAATTTTTCTGTTCTGGGTATCTTAAAGGCGAATAAAAGTGCCTTTTTGAAGGGCCTGTGGCAAACAATTATGCTCACATTCCTTGGCATTATTTTAGCTTCAATTTGGGGTGTCGTGTTAGGCGTAATGGGTGTTAGCCAAAATAAATTTGTACGTGGCGTATCGACGACGATTATATATATTTTCCGTGGATTACCACTTATGGTGTTGGCATTCTTTATTTATATCGGTTTGCCTGGTGTGATTGGGGCCAAAATTCCTGCTTTCACTGCCGGGGTATTGACATTAGTTCTTAATGAAGGCGCTTATACAGGTGCTTTTGTCCGTGGTGGTTTTGAAGCGGTGGAAGTTGGTCAGATGGAAGCAGCACGATCGTTGGGATTACCTTATCGTACAGCAATGCGGCGTGTAATTATGCCGCAAGGTTTAAAAATTATGGTGCCAAGTTTCATTAATCAATTCATTATTACATTGAAAGACACCTCAATTTTGTCAGCGATTGGTTTGCTAGAATTGACACAAACCGGTTCCTTAATTGTTGCACGTAATTCCCAAGGTTTCCGCGTATGGGCAATTGTGGCTATCATGTATCTGATTATCATTACATTACTTACTTGGTTTAGCAATTGGGCGCAAAAAAAATTGCAATAAAACAAAAACACTTCCAAATCGTATGATATGATTGGAGGTGTTTTTTTATGATTGTAGCCTATAACCAGCGTCAAAAATACATTTTAGCTAAAGATGCGCAAAAAGATCAATCGTATTTTTGTC
Organism: Leuconostoc sp. BM2; assembly: GCF_002095565.1. NCBI lineage: Bacteria > Bacillati > Bacillota > Bacilli > Lactobacillales > Lactobacillaceae > Leuconostoc > Leuconostoc sp. BM2. The sequence goes on from NZ_MOWQ01000010.1 coordinate 28,965, forward strand.
CAGGTTGTCGTGAGCCAGTTATGCTAAAAGTGGGTGATGTTAAACAAAAACATTTTGCGCATTATTCAGGCACACTTTGCCAAACACTAACTGAAAATGAAACGACAGCTCATTTGTCGGGTAAAATGCAGTTAGCACAGTATTTGCAGCAATTTGGTCATGTGGAAATTGAGGCTGTGATTGCTAGCATACAGCAACGTCCGGACATTTTATTGACGCAAGGCAATCAAAAATTAGCAATTGAATATCAATGCAGTCCTATTTCTCAAAAAAGGTTAATGCAACGAAATGCGGGCTATCAATCATGTCACATCAAAGTTATTTGGATCCTAGGGGAGACCTACTATCAACGTAATTTAAGTCAAAAAACAATTCTAAAATTTATGGCTGCACAGCAGATTGTATTCTATTTGTCGAGTAATCAAATGTTTGTCCATCGTCATCATTTCATCAAAGCCGATTTTTCACGTGTAAAATATACCGAGAAATGTCATCATGATTTGTTCATAAAGCCGTTGCAATCGCTGACATATCAACATGACGTAAATAAGCAACGCTATAAAGTCCATAGTTTACTCATGCAACAACGTGTTGATAAGTTTTTAATTAATCATTTATATCAACATAATCGACGATTACCTGATGCGCCTGAATGGGTATTTCAAGGGTGTACGTTTGGTTTAAATGTTGCAAATTGGCATTTCCGATTATTAGTTGTGTTACTATTAGAAAAAATTGGTTTACAGCATGTTATTAAAAAAGAAAAATTAGGTCAAATATTAGCACAATACTTCTTAGGTGATGATGATTTTAAAATCGTTCAGTTACGACAAATATTTTGCAGTTTAGAAAATCATAATTTTATTTTACAGCAAGGTGGTTATATTTTAATTCGACGATTGCCTAAATGGTTGAACGCAAAGTAACATCATTTACCGTGAATATGATAGAATGATTAGTATTGAATGATAAGGAGAGTGCGGAGTTCCGCACGTTTATAATTATGGCACAACAAATACTACGTTCTGAAGTTCCTGAAAATTTAACATGGGATCTCAGCACAATTTTTGAATCAGATGATGCATTTGAAGCGGCCTTTAAGTCAGTTCAAACAGCAGCAAAACAATTAAGTCAATATGTTGGGCACGTTGGTGATTCAGCTACTACATTGCTGGCTGCATTAGAAGCGGACCTTGCAGCTGAACGCGAATTTGAAAAAGTGTATGTCTATGCACACCAGATTTTTGATCAAGACACTACTAATCCTAAATATGCGGCTTATAATGCACAAGTTCAGAGTTTATATGCTGAGTTGAGCGCAGCAACGTCGTTTTTTCAACCAGAAGTCTTAGCTATTCCTGATGCGACTTTGACTCAATATCTTGCTGCAGAGGGATTGGCAAAGTATCAACATTTCTTTGATGTTTTACTTGCTCAAAAGCCTCATACGTTGCCCGCTGATCAAGAAGCGCTCTTAGCAGGTGCGAGTGACATTTTTGGCGCATCCGAGCAAACTTTTGGTGCGCTTGACAATTCCGATATTACATTTGGTAATGTTCATACTGAGACCGGAGAAGTAGTGCCATTAACAAATGGTTTATATTCACTCTTGTTAGAATCTCAAAACCGTGATTTGCGCCAAGAAGCTTTTACAACCCTATATGATAGTTACATTGGATTACAAAACACATTTGCGTCAACACTATCTGCTCACGTTAAGGGACACAATTTTTTGGCCAAAACTCGACACTATGATTCAGCGCGCCAAGCTGCTGTTTCAGGAAATAATATCCCTGAAAGTGTTTTTCAAACATTAACGACAACTGTGGATGAAAACTTACCATTATTGCATCGATTTGTTGCTTTACGAAAAAAAATTCTGGGTGTAGAAGATGTGCATTCTTATGACTTGTACGTGCCATTGGTTGATGAAATTGACTTTGATGTAACCTATGAAAAGGCCCAACAAATTGTCTTATCAGCATTGGCACCGTTAGGAGCAGATTATGTTGCCATTGTTCAAAAAGCATTTGACGAACGATGGATTGATGTTGTCGAAAATAAAGGTAAGCGTACTGGTGCTTATTCAAGTGGTGCTTACGACACTAAGCCATTCATTCTGTTGAATTGGCAAAATAATTTGAATAATATCTACACTTTGGCGCATGAAATGGGACATTCCGTTCATTCTTATTTAACACGGCATAACCAAGAGTACCATTATGGTGATTATCCTATCTTTTTGGCAGAAATTGCCTCAACAACTAATGAAGGGTTGTTGACGGACTATTTGCTCAAGACCAATAGTGATCCTAAATTCCGTGCTTATGTTTTGAACCAATACTTAGATGGCTTCAAGGGAACGGTATTTCGCCAAACTCAGTTTGCGGAATTTGAACAATGGATCCACGAACAAAGTGCTGATGGAACGGCTTTAACTGCTGAAGTCATGAGTGATTATTATGGTGAGTTGAATCAAAAGTTCTATGGACCAGATCTTTTCCCTGACGAAGCTATTGCTTATGAATGGTCTCGTATTCCTCACTTTTATTATAATTTCTATGTTTATCAGTATGCTACTGGTGAAGCTGCCGCAACAACTTTGGCAGAACGTATCTTGAATGGCAACGGTGCTCAAGACTATAAAAACTATTTAAAGTCGGGTAATTCAGATTATGCGTTGAATATTATTCAAAAAGCAGGCGTCGACATGAGTCAATCTGGCTATTTAAAACAAGCCTTTGAAGTGTTTGAAGCACGTTTGTCTGAATTAGAAACATTGCTATCCAAGTAGAAATAAACGGTCCAACGGGCTGTTTTTTTGCTAAAATAACAGTTAGGAGAAAAAAATCATGACTGTACCACAAAATCTTGCTGACGTTGCTAATGCAGCACTTAATGATACCTATACCCCGTATTCTCACTTTCCCGTTGGTTCTGCTTTACTAGCTGAAAATGGTGAAGTTTTTAAAGGTGTTAACATTGAGAACGTCTCATTTGGATTAACTAACTGTGCGGAAAGAACTGCCATTTTTACAGCTGTTGCAGCTGGTCATCGGCATTTTCATGGACTTGTTATTTCTGGAAAAACTGATGAGCCAATTGCTCCATGCGGCGCTTGCAGGCAGGTAATGGTAGAGTTTTTTGAACCTGACATGCCAATTTGGTTAATTAATGACCAAGGACAAGAAATCGAAACTAACATTGCAGAATTAATGCCGGGCGCATTTAATAATTTACAATAAGGAGTTTACTCATGCCTCAGATTTATCTTGCAGCACCATTTTTTTCAGATGAACAAATTGATCGTGCAAAACGTATTGAATCAGCATTAGATGCTAATCCAACTGTTAAAGATTATTACTCACCACGACAAAATCAAAAAACTGAAAATCCGGAATTTAGTGCCCCTTGGGCGGCCGAAGTATTTCAAAGAGATGTTACCAATGTCATGGCGGCTGATATTATTGTATCAGTGATTGATTATCGCGATAATGATGCTGATTCGGGTACTGCTTTTGAGCAAGGAATGGCTTGGGTGGCTAAAAAACCAATAGTGGTCGTTAATGAGTTACAGTTTCCTGTTAATTTGATGTTATCTGAGTCATTAACAGCTTATGTGACAGCAGCAGAAGCTTTAAAAACATATAATTTTGAACAAACACCGAAAATACCATTTACAGGAGAACTATTCTAATGAAAAAAATTTTGGTTGCGAATTTAACAGCAAAAAAAGCGGTTAAATATTTGGAAGAAAAGGGATTCGAGGTCATTATTAGTTCTCAGGCGAGTGACGATGACTTTTTGGCACACACGGATGTGGATGGCATTCTGATAATGATGCACCCTTTTGGTGAATCATTGATGTCAAAGATGCCTAATTTGAAAGTGATTGCACGACACGGTGTCGGTTATGATAATGTTGATTTGGCTGCTGCTGCCAAACATGATATTGTCGTCACGAATACTCCTGGTGCAAATGCGACAGCTGTTGCTGAGACGGCTATCATGCACATGTTGATGGCTGGTCGCCTATATTACCAGCGTCGTGAATTACTCACAGATACTACAAATGCTGATTACTTAGCAGCGCATAATGGTCAGGAAATATCAGGTAAAACAGTAGGAATCATCGGGTTTGGGCACATTGGTCAAAATATTGATCGATTGTTAACGGGATTTGATGTGAATGTTTTAGCTTACGCAAGACATTCACATGAGGTAGTGAACGGTCGGATGGCTACGCTAGACGAAATTTATGAACAATCTGACTTTATTGTGACCGCGCTACCAGCCACACCGGAAACGACGCACATGATTAACGCAGATGTTTTCTCAAAGATGAAATCTTCAGCGGTTCTCGTTAATATTGGACGTGGTGCATTAATTGACGAATCAGCATTGATTGATGCCCTGAAAAATGATGTGATTGCTGGTGCTGGTTTGGACGTTGTCGAACATGAACCAATTAGTGTTGATAATCCGTTGCTACAATTACCCAATGCATTTGTGACACCACATGTCGCTATGATTTCGCAAGAAGCAATGGATAATGTTGCCATTAAAGCAGCAGAAGATATTGTCAGAGTATTATCAGGGGAACAACCACTGTTTCCTGTTAATTAGCTTACTTTTTGTCAATAGTATAAGATTGTGTTAGAATGAACACAAGAGCCTGGAGGAATAATTATGGCAAAGTTGGCAGAACATACAGAAAATCTTTTGTGTCAGAATTTTACAAAAACATTCGAAATTCTTGGTCGTAAATGGAATGGTATGATTATTGAAACGTTACTGGTTAGTGGACCAAAGCGGTTCTTAGAAATTTCACGTGCTATTCCAGCTTGTTCAGATCGCGTTTTGGTTGAGCGTTTAAAAGAACTAGAAGCAGCGCATTTAGTGATTCGTCAAACTTATGAAGATTCTAATTTGATTGAATACAAACTAACTGAAGCTGGTGAAGCGATGCGACCAATGATGAAAGCAGTTCACGAATGGTCTGATAAATTTAATAATGTTGCAAAACTAGAAGTTCCTGACAGCATGACAGAAGTTTGATACAATAGACATAGTAAGATTACGATGAATGACCTAGTAATGATTAAGCGCCAATAGCGAGCGGTGAATAGTGAAAGACCGTGGGTAGCTAATGATGAATTTCAGTCAGGAGTAATGGCTTAATCGCCAGCGTTAGTCCACGATACGGACGCCAAAGCTGACAACGTTCAGAAATTTGGGTGGTACCGCGTTATTTGACGTCCCATGTTATCTTTTTTAAGATAACATGGGATTTTTTGTTAGAAAGGAAAAATGATGAGTTTAATTGATGATTTAAAACAGCTGAAACAATCTGCTGTCTCGCGCATTAATTCGCAAGATGCCGATATTGAACAATTGCGTGTTAAATTGTTGGGTAAAAAAGGTGAGTTGACTGCTTTATTGAAGGGCATGAAAGATGTCGCTGCTGAAAATCGCAAGGCAGTTGGTGAAATTGGCAATGACGTTCGGCAAACAATTACTGAATTATTGACCGAAAAAAAAGCTGCTGAAGCTGAAGCAGCTTTGTCCAAGCAATTAGAGGCTGAAACAATTGATGTTACAATGCCAGGGGCCCAATCACCCATTGGACAACCACATGTGCTTCAACAGATTATTGATGAAATTGAGCAACATTTTTTGGGTCTTGGATTTCAAGTAATTGATGATACAGTCGATTCACCAGAAGTTGAGACGGATGAGTATAATTTCGAAAGAGAAAACTTGCCAAAAGATCACCCTGCACGTGATATGCAGGATACATTTTATATTACGCCGGAAATTTTGCTTCGAACCCAGACATCACCCGTTCAGTCACGTTCGTTAGAGAAACATGATTTTTCTAAGGGGCCTCTTAAAATGATTGCACCGGGAAAAGTTTACCGTCGTGATACTGATGATGCTACACATTCGCACCAATTCCATCAAGTTGAAGGCATGGTTGTTGGTGAAAATATTACTATGGCAGACTTAAAGGGCACTTTATTATCCGTTATGCAGGAATTGTTCGGTGAAAAGCATCAAATTCGGATGCGTCCATCATACTTTCCATTTACGGAACCATCTGTGGAAGTCGATGTTTCCTGGGATGAAGTGACACCTGATACAAAACCAGAAGATATTAAATGGATTGAAGTTTTGGGAGCGGGTATGACGCATCCTAATGTATTGCGTATGGACGGTGTTGATCCTGAAAAATATTCAGGGTTTGCCTTTGGATTGGGACCTGATCGACTTGCAATGTTGAAGTATGGTGTAGATGATATTCGACAATTCTATCTGAATGATGTTCGTTTTTTGTCACAATTTAATCGGAAGGGGAATTAATCATGAAAACGAGTTTAGCTTGGTTAAATGAATATTTGGATGAGCCACTTGCTTTAGATGAGGTTGCTGTTAATCAACTGGCTGAGCAAGTTGCGCGTACAAGTGTTGAAATTGATAGCTATACCACTATTGCGCGACAACAAGATGGTTTGGTTGTGGCAAAAGTTTTGAGCGTTAACCCACATCCAGATTCAGATCATATGGTTATCACACAGATTGATGCTGGTGAGTCTGAACCGATTCAAATTGTCACTGGGGCGCCAAATGTCGCTGTCGGGCAATTCGTTATTTTGGCAAAAGTTGGTGCACATATTATCAACCATGATAGTGGCGAATTGGTGACGCTTTCTGCAGTGTCACTACGAGGACAAATGTCTTATGGTATGTTGGTCGCTTTGCAAGAAATAGGGTTTGATAACAAGATTGCACCTAAAGATTTTGAGTCTGGTATCTATGTTTTTGGTCCAGATGATGGTGTGCAACCTGGCGATGACGCAATTGCTGCTTTGGGGATGAATGAACCGGTCTTAGATACTGATTTGACGCCAAATCGCTCAGATATGCTTTCTATGATTGGAACAGCGTATGAGTTTGGTGCAATGCGACATGTGAAGGTTCAAGAACTCGACTTTGAATTAGTTGAGTATGAAACAACTGCTGATAGCCAAGTATCAATTCAAATTGATGATCCATCTTTGGCACCAAAATATGCATTGCGGGTTGTTAATCAAGTTACTGTGCAGGATTCACCACTTTGGTTACAAAAAAAGTTGTGGAATGCAGGCATGAGACCAATCAATAACATTGTTGATATTACCAATTATATGATGCTGATGTACGGACAACCCTTGCATGCCTTTGATTTAGATAAGCTATCACACAAAGAAATCCATGTTCGCCGTGCCAATGAAAATGAATCTTTGGTCACATTGGACGGTCAAAATCGGACACTACGTGCTGAAAAAGATATTGTGATTGCCAGTGGACAAGATGGTTTAATGTTAGCCGGTGTTATGGGTGGCATTAGTTCGGAAGTTGATACCAACACTAAAAACATTGTGATTGAAGGTGCTATTTTTAATCCAAGTCTTATTCGTGCAACAGCACGTCGACATAATCTTCATTCAGAAGCTTCTGCGCGATTTGAACGTGGTGTTAATTGGGACAATACCTTTACTGCTTTAGATCATGCTGCAAGTTTGGTAGATAATTTGGCTAATGGTCAAGTGGCGCGTGGCCGCGTTGAAGCATCTAATCAGCAACGTGAAGCGATTCATATTTCATTAACTGCTAAACGAGTTAATCAAATATTAGGAACTTCTCTTGATGTGACTGCAATTGCAGGTTATTTTGATCAATTAGCATTCACATATCAGATTAATGGTGATCAGATTTTAGTTGATGTTCCTGCACGCAGGCCAGATATTAGTATCGAAGCAGATTTGATTGAGGAAGTGGCACGACTATTTGGTTATGATAACTTGCCATTAACCTTACCATACGGTCCAACAACCCCAGGTAAATTAAGCTTGCTGCAACGTCAAATCAGAGGAACTCGACGTATTTTGGAATCATTAGGATTAAATCAGGCCATTTCTTATGTCTTAACGACACCCAACAAGGCACAACTATTTGCAGAAAATTCGACAGATAACGTTGTGACACTTGACTATCCAATGAGTTCTGACCGAACAACTGCGCGACAAAATCTATTGGCTGGTCTTTTAGACGATGTCGTCTATAATGCGGCACACGCTGTTCATGATATTGCGCTTTATGAGCAAGGACGTGTTTTTATTGCCAAACAAAATGATCAGCAACCAGCAGAAATTGAACATGTCGCTGGGGTGTTAACTGGTAATCGATTTGCATCCACTTGGCAAAAAGGTAAGCAAGCACAAGCAGTTGATTTTTATGACATTAAGGGTGTGGTAGAAAGTTATTTAAAACAGATTGGCGTGAATGATGTCAGTTATCGAGCAACTAATCGTCATCTTAATATGCATCCTGGTCAGACAGCAGATATCTATTCAGGCACACAGTACTTGGGATTTGTAGGACAAATTCATCCGCGCTTGACGAAGGCGCAGAAACTAGCGCCAGTGTTTGGATTTGAGTTGAATCTTTTTGCTGTGTTGCAAAATGTGCATTCGAGTGTTTCTTATGAGCCAATTTCCCGTTTTCCTCAAATGAGCCGTGATATGGCGTTGCTTGTAGATAGTCAGGTGACATCTGCTGAAATTGAACATGTCATTCGAGAATTTGCTGGCCAGCATTTGGTTGATGTGACATTATTCGATGAATACACTGGTGATAATTTACCAGAAAACAAAAAGTCTTTGGCTTATACTCTGACATATCAAAATAATAATGAAACACTTGTTGAAGCTGAGGTTAACGCTGATTTTGAACACGTTATAAGCAAATTGCAATCGCAATTTAATTTGACGATTCGCTGATTATTTTTCTAATTTAATTTGAGTTGTGCTTGAAAACACGTTATAATTGAATGCAGACTATAAAGTTACAGGATAATTTCATGGCAAAAATAATCATACAAGGTGGCCATCGCTTACGTGGTGAAGTCACTATTGGTGGCGCTAAAAATTCAACAGTAGCACTGATTCCGGCAGCAATTTTGGCCGATACACCGGTTAAATTCGACACAGTACCACAAATTTTGGACGTCAAGAATTTGCAGCTTATTTTGCAAGCGATGAATGTTAGTTCAACGTTTGAAAATGGTGAATTGACAATTGACCCAACACATATTACTGAAAGTGACTTACCAAGTGGTGCAATTAAATCATTGCGGGCTTCGTATTATTTTATGGGCGCTTTACTAGGACGTTTCAGTCGTGCGACAGTGACTTTTCCTGGTGGAGATAATTTGGGACGACGGCCAATTGATCAACACATCAAAGGTTTTGAGGCGCTGGGTGCGACAGTGACGGAAGTCAATGATATTATTCATATAGACGCTACCAGTCATGGCCTGATTGGTGCGCGTGTCGCGTTGGACACAGTTTCTGTTGGTGCAACTATCAATATTATTTTGGCTGCTGTGCGTGCTAAAGGGCAAACAATCATTGAAAATGCTGCGCGCGAGCCTGAAATTATCGACATTGTCACATTCTTAAATAATATGGGCGCTAGTATTCGTGGTGCAGGAACTGATACCATTCGTATCGCTGGCGTGCCTAGTTTGAAAGCACGAAACACACATACCGTTATTCCGGACCGAATTGAGGCCGGAACATACATGAGTATGGCTGCTGCATATGGCGACGGTGTGACGATTAAAAATGTCATTCCCGAGCACTTAGAATCATACACTTCTAAGCTGATTGAAATGGGCGTTAATTTAGATATTGGTGAAGATACAATTCATGTTTATAAGTCAGATGAATTGAAGCCTGTTGCTATTAAGACAATGCCTTATCCTGGTTTTGCGACTGACCTTCAACAACCAATTACACCGCTGTTGTTGTTAGCTAACGGAGAAAGTACAATTGTCGATACGATTTACCCCAAACGAGTGAAGCATATTGCTGAACTGCGTCGAATGGGTGGCGATATTGATTCGGCTGTTCCTGGCGAAATCAAAATTAATCAATCACCGCGCCTGTTGGGTACAAGTGTTCAAGCTGCTGAAATTCGCGCTGGCGCGGCGCTTGTTATTGCTGCTATCATGGCAGAAGGTGAAACAGTGATTAACGACGCAGATCATATTTTGCGTGGTTATGACCGTATTCAAGAAAAGTTAAGCCGTTTAGGCGCTGATGTGACGATAGAAGGCATTGATTTGATTAATTTGATGCCTTAAATAGTTGCATGTTAGTACAAATTTTGATACAATAATCTAGTTAATAACTGACTCTAGGTCACGAGACTTAGGGCGCTAAGGAGAAACGAATCATGCAAGCAGAAATTCACCCAGATTATCATGCAGTTGTCTTCGTCGATGCTTCAACAGGTAAGAAGTTTTTGTCAGCTTCTACTGTGACATCTGACACAACAACTGAATTTGACGGTAAAGAATATCCATCAATCCGTATGGATATTACATCAGACTCACACCCATTCTATACTGGTAAGCAGAAGTTTACTCAAGCCGATGGTGCAGTCGACAAGTTCAACAAGAAGTTTGCTGGATTTGGTTTCAAGAACAACGAAGACAAGTAATTGTTCATTCAAAAACGTTCACCTTGGTGAGCGTTTTTTATGTATGAGGGCAGAACTATCGCACGCACAATTTTACCGGTTAAATTAGGGCAAGAAATAACGGCAGTTGTGGATGATATCCGTATTGATGGTATGGGCATTGTTCATGTGACCGAGCACTATCCCTTATATATTGCGGATGCTATTCCAAATGAGAAAATTCGTTTACGCGTCACACAGGTAGATAAATTTTCGGGTTATGCACAAGTAATTGAACGGATAGTATCTTCCAATGCTAGACAAGACAATCATCGTCAGTATTTGATTGAAGCTGGCACAGCGCCTCTAGTTAACTTAAAATATGAAGCGCAACTCGCTTTAAAACAAAAGCAAATCCAAAAATTATTTGCTAAAAAAGGTTTAACGGTCACTGTTGCACCAACTGTTGGGATGCAAAATCCAACATACTATCGCAATAAAACGATTGTACCAGTGAAATGGCAAAATGGTAAATTGACCAGTGGTTTTTATCGTCGTGGCAGTCATGAACTAGTGCCCATGACGGATTATTTTGTGAATGACGCGGAAATTGACCAAGCTATTGTTGTCGTTAGAAATATTTTAGAGAAATATCAAATTTCAGCTTTCGATCCAGATACGCAACAAGGTGCAATCCGTTATATTATGGTTCGGAGAGGTTATTATTCCCATGAATTAATGGTTGTCTTAGTTTCTGACGTGTCAACTTTATCTAATGAACCTGAAATTGTGAATGAAATACATGAACAACTACCTGAATTAAAAAGTTTGCGATTAAATTATAGTCCAAAACGAGAGTTTGTGCTATTGAGCCCTAATAACAGAACGTTATGGGGCGAAGATGCAATTCATGATACATTGTTGGGCTATGATTTTATTATTGGTCCTAATTCTTTCTACCAAGTTAACCCGCAAATGACTGAAATATTATACGATTTAGCAGCTCAAAAAGCTGAATTACAAGCGGATGATGTTGTTATTGATGCGTATTCGGGCATTGGCACGATTGGTATTAGTGTGGCTAATCGTGTTAAAAAAGTGATTGGTGTTGAAGTTGTGCCTGGTGCGGTTGCTGATGCGCAGTTGAATTTGCTTAACAATCAGATTACTAATGCGACGTACATTTTAGCTGATGCACCTGAACAATTTAAACGTTGGCAACAAGAAGACCTAAAACCGGATGTTGTATTTGTTGATCCGCCTAGGCGTGGGTTAACTGCTGAATTAATTGAAGCAACAGTTGACATGAGACCAGATCGTTTTGTATATATTAGCTGTAATCCTGTAACACTTGCTCGAGATGCTGTTGAAATCATTCAACGAGGTTACCACATTGACGGACCAATATTGCCCGTTGACCAATTTCCGCAAACGTCTCATGTTGAAAGCATAACGGTATTTCGAAAGGATTAAAATGAATTATTCTGTATCAAAAATAGGACAAATATTGCATGCGCCTACTCAGTTAGGTGATGTGATTGTCAGGGGTGTTTCTTTTGATTCGCGCCAAGTTAAACCGGGTGATTTGTTTGTGGCAATGGTAGCACAAAAAGATGGACATGATTATATCGAACAAGCATTCAATAATGGGGCAGTAGCTGTACTGGCTGATAATCAACACCAAATACCATCAACTATTGCCGCCGTGATAGTACCCGACACATTGACAGCACTTCAAGCGTTGGCACAATATCGACGACAAGATATTAATCCCAAGGTTGTAGCAATCACAGGCTCTAACGGTAAAACAACCACCAAAGATATGGCTGCAGCGGTTTTGGGTACAAGGTATAAAACTTTTAAAACACCCGAAAACTTCAATAATGAAATTGGCGTACCGCTAACACTTTTGACGATGCCAGAAGAAACCGAAGTGCTCGTTGTTGAATTGGGTATGGATCGTTTTGGTCAACTTTCCGTCTTGTCAGACTTGACCATGCCGGATATTGCGATTATCACGATGATTGGTGAGGCGCATATCGAATTTTTCAAGACGCGTGCCAATATTGCTAAGGCAAAATTAGAAATCACTCAAGGCTTAAAAGCTGATGGTACACTGATTATACCTTTTGACGAACCCTTGTTGACAACAGCTGCTGTTAGTCAATCGGTTGTTCATTTTGGACAGAAAATCAGTGATATAGATGAAAATGAAGGTGAAACTTCTTTCACGTTTGATAATACTCGATTTGCTATTCCATTGCGAGGTCGGTATAATATAATGAATGCGCTCGCAGCGATTTCAGCGGGTATCTTATTACATATTGACACAAAAGACGCCGCAAAGGCACTTAAACATTTTGATTTGACTAAAAATCGTACTGAAACGCTCACGACAGCTCACGGCGTGACTTTGATTAGCGATGTTTATAACTCAAATCCAACTGCTGTAGCTGCCGTTTTGGCAACACTGAAGACGATTCCTAGTGTACACAAGTATATTGTGCTAGGAGACATGTTAGAATTAGGCGATCAAGCGCAAAACTTGCACGCTGGTCTGGCAAAAGCGGTGACAGAGGCGAATGTTGATGGCGTTTACTTAGTTGGAAAGTTAATGAGGATGTATCTTTATCCCATTTTGCAACAACGTTTTGATTCAACGCACTTGCACCAATATGAAACAGATCAGTTAGCCGAATTAATCACAGATTTACAGACGTTAGGTGAAAACGGGGACGTGATTTTGCTTAAAGCAAGTCACGGAATTCATCTTGAGAACGTTGTTAACGCATTAGTAAAATAATTTAATGTGTCGGGGGACACACCTATGCAACGAAAGCAAAGTCGAAACATTAAGCGAAGAAAATGGATATTTGTAATTTTTTTGCTGAGTTTGTTACTGGGCACTTTGTGGCCTTTAACACTAAAAGAGGCGACAGTTACATTGAAACCTATTAAAAATGATGACTTTAGTGTCAATAATGTCAACATTTTGGGTCGAAATGTTGTACCCCAAAATGCGCTTGCCAAAGATGCGGATAACCAGTTAAAGCAGTCACACTATATCGGAACTGCTTTAATTGTTCACAAAAATAAAATTATTTTACAAAAAGGCTATGGTTATGCGGATGCTAAAACGAAACGCCTTAATGACGCCGCAACACTGTTTCAGATTGCTTCAATTCAAAAAGGACTCACAGCAACATTGGTTATGAAAGAAATTGAATCTGGTAAGCTATCTTTTGATACGAAGCTTAGCCAGTTTTATCCTAATGTTGCTAATTCTGATAAAATCACAATAAGTGATTTGATTACGATGACTAGCGGGCTAAGTCAACACATACAGCCAGTAACTTTTGAATCAGAAGCGGATAACATTGATTTTTCTGCGGATCATGCAGTTGTTATTGGCGAGCCTAGTATTGGCTATGGTTGGTCATATCAAGCTGTTAACTATCGTTTACTGGCCGGCATATTGATGAAAGTGACACATAAAACTTATACACAATTGTTTGACCAAATGTTTGATCGTCACTACCATTTAAAAGCGGTACAATATGATGCATTCAAAACATCAGCTAATCGTGCAATTGGCTATGATGATTCATATGACAAGCCGTATAGTGATAACGATGTTGCCTATCATCGTGAAACAGGAACTGGTAATGTTGCAATGACAACAGGTAATTTGTATCGATATTATTATTTGATGATTAACAAAAAAATGATACATAGTCCAGCCCAATTATGGCAAACGAAGCCCGGTGAAAGCTATGCTGCAGGTATGTATCATTTCCCAAAATATATGACTGCACATGGCATACTACCGGGATATGAACCAACTGTAATATTGTCCAAAAAAGGTCAGGATGCTGTTGTGCTATTGAGTAATCAATATTACAAACAGCATACTTTCCAACCATTAGCCAAGAAAATATTTACACAAATGACTGCCATTCCTACAAAGTGAATGGTTTACGCACAGTACGTGCAAGGAGAAAAATTTTGAAATTTAGCGAATTAGGTTTGTCACAAGATATCTTAGATGCCATTAAAACACATGGTTATGTCGAAGCGACACCAATCCAAGAAAAAACAATTCCGTTGACATTATCAGGACGTGATGTTATTGGACAAGCGCAAACGGGAACCGGTAAAACAGCTGCTTTTGGTTTGCCAATTTTGGAACACATTGATTTAAATAATAAAAACATTCAGGCTCTGATTGTTTCACCAACACGTGAATTAGCGATTCAAACAGCAGATGAATTAAAAAAGCTCGGACATGACAAACATGTTGATGTGCAAGTTGTGTTTGGTGGCGCTGACATTCGCCGTCAAATTCAAAATTTGAAGTCACATCCACAAATACTTGTCGGTACACCTGGTCGTTTGCTAGACCACATTAACCGCAAAACAGTTAGATTGGATCACGTTCGTACCCTTGTGCTAGATGAAGCCGACGAAATGTTGAACATGGGATTCTTGGACGATATTGAATCAATTATTGATAAGACACCAGCTGAACGTCAGACGTTGCTATTCTCAGCTACAATGCCACCTGCTATTAAGCGTATTGGTGTTAAGTTCATGACTAACCCAGAGCACATTCAAATTGAAGCTAAGGAATTGACAACTGATTTGGTTGATCAATACTTTGTACGGATGCGTGAAAATGAAAAATTCGATACGATGACTCGTATTTTTGATGTCCAAGCACCAAAATTGGCAATTGTTTTTGGTCGCACAAAGCGTCGCGTTGAAGAATTAGCTCGTGGTTTAGAAGCTCGTGGTTACCATGCAGCTGGTTTACATGGTGATTTGACGCAACAAATGCGTTCACGTGTTTTAGCTCAGTTTAAGTCACATGAAATCAATATTTTGGTGGCAACAGATGTTGCGGCTCGTGGTCTTGATGTTAAAGATGTTTCTCACGTCTATAACTTCGATATTCCACAAGATCCTGAAAGCTATGTTCACCGTATTGGCCGTACGGGTCGTGCAGGCGCCAAGGGTGTATCAGTGACGTTTGTGGCACCAAATGAAATGGATTACTTGCGTGCAGTTGAAGAGTTGACTAAAAAACGTATGACGCCTCTTGAACCTGCAACATTACAACAAGCACGTGTCGGTAAAATTAATAATGCTGCCGGCGAGGTGGCAAAGTTAATTCAATCAACTGATGTAGCAGAAATTCAAGATCAAGTTAATGCTTTGACTGCACAATATTCTGCTGAACAGTTAGCGGCAGCTTTGTTATCTAGTGCAGCTGATTTAGAAAAGCAAAATACACCAGTTGAAATCACACGTGAACGTCCATTACCACGACGTAGGGGTGGTGGTTCACGCAATGGTGGTGGACGCCGTGACGGTAACCGCGGTGGTGGCTATCGTGGCAATCGTAACCGTCGTGGCAATGGTGATCGTAGTAATGATCGTCGTGGCACAAGTGAACGCCGCTTTGGTGATTACAAGCGTCGTGATGGCCGTTCAAATGAGAGTCGCCGTAATAGCGGCGGTAGTCGTCGCGAATTTACCGTTCGTGAAAAAGGATAAAATACTGTTATTGAATTAACGGTAAGATAAATAAACACGATGAAACCGTCCAAACAAATTGGACGGCTTTTATTTTTCAAGATGATATTAGCTTATAATGGATACAAGACTATCTTTGGTGGAGGGAAACATGAGAACAGTTGCAGAAGCTATTGCCTATATTCATAGTCGCCCAAAAGGCGGGCAAAAAGAATCATTGGAACGCATGCATGCCTTACTTGACCGTTTGGGAAATCCAGAAAAGATCATACCACCGGCTATTCATATTACAGGAACTAACGGGAAAGGATCTGTTGCTACTATGTCAAGCAACATATTGCATTCCGCGGGTTTTCATACTGGTTTGTTTATTTCGCCTTTTATTACAGATTTTCGGGAGCGAATTCAAATTGATAACCAAATGATTTCATCGGAGGATTTGCTGTCAACTACCCAAGATGTAGCAGATGTTTTAACTGACCTTGATCGCGATTTGGCGCCAGATATTCCGACTGAATTTGAAGTCTTAACAGCTATTATGTTTACTTTTTTTGCCCGACAAAACCTTGACGCACTAGTGATTGAAGTTGGTATTGGTGGCTTACTTGACTCGACCAATGTGATGCCAAATGCACGTGTGGCTGTCATTACAAGCGTTGGCTTGGATCATCAAGCCCTATTGGGGTCCACTATTGCTGATATTGCTCGACAAAAAGCAGGTATTATTCACAACGACATGCCTGTGGTTATCGGTCAAGTTTCCGGTGAGGCGCGATCCGTTATTGAAAGCTATGCTTCAAAGGTCATAGTTGGTCATTTGGGTGAATTTAATCCTGGGCTGCCTGGAGATTATCAAATTGTGAATACAGCTACCGCAATTGCTGCCGTACGTGCTTTTGATGAACAAATTCCAGATTCAGCCATTACTCGTGGACTTGAGACAACACGTTTTCCTGCGCGGTTTGAGCTATTGCGTACAAATCTAATGATTGATGGTGCACATAATGCACAGGGGCTGCACGCCTTGTACAAGGCACTAATCAAGTCCTATCCAACAGGCAAGATTCATTTAATTATTGGCAGTTTAATGGATAAAAACGTGACAGATTCTTTTTCTGAAATTTTGACTCAAGATCGTTTTACCATTACCTTAGTGCCATTTACTGGGCCTAACGGTAGACATAGTTTGAATATTGAAGCAACTGCAAAAAAATATCCAGTGCAAACAGCAGTGAACTGGCAAACAGCTGTAAAGCAATCTGACGCTGATTTAACGGTATTAACAGGTTCATTATATTTTGTAAGTAAAGTGAGAGAAGAGTATGCAAAGTGAAAAATTATCATTACGCTTAGTTTTTAGCGTTTTGGCAATTGGGATTTTAGGATTTACTGACATTATGTTAGAAACAGCATTAAATGTTAGCTTTCCGATATTAATGACAGAATTTCATGTCACATCAAATGTCGTGCAGTGGCTGACGTCTGGTGTGATTTTACTGACAAGTATGGTGGTTATTTTATCACCGTGGTTGAAGAAAAATTTTACTAACCGTAGTCAATTTATTACTGCAACTATTATTTCTTTAATTGGTGTATTAATTAATGCGATTAGCGGTGATTTTGGCTGGACATTGTTTGGACGGCTACTACAAGGAATTGGCGGTGGTGTTGGTTTTCCTTTGATGTATAACGTGATTTTTGAACAAGTGCCAGAGAAAAAGCGCGGGACAATGGTCGGATTGGGGTCACTTATTATCTCGTTTGCCCCAGCAATTGGACCAGCTTTTGGTGGCTTTTTAACACAAAATTACGGTTGGCATATGGTGTTTTGGGTGGTGTTACCAATTCAGCTTTTTTCACTTGTATTAGGTTGGTGGACAATTCAACAGGTTGCACCATTAAAAAAAGAAAAACTAGATTTGATTGGTTGGCTACTGCTGAGTTTGTTCTTCGTAGCGGGTATTTCTGTTATCGAACGTACCAGCACTCATGGATTGATTAATACTTTAAGTTTGAGTATGATTGTGGCGATGATAATTGGTTTAGCGGGTTATCTATTTCTTGCAAAGCGAATTGCCAATCCATTGATTAATCCGGCAATTTTCAAATATAAAACTTTTCGCTTTGGTATGGCAGCTTCGTTTACGACACAAGTTGTTAATTTAACGTTTAATTATGCGGTTCCGATGGTATTACAAATTGTATTATTGCAAAATTCTCAAGTAGCAGGATTGGCACTGCTGCCTGGCGCATTGGGATACGCGCTGATGGCTATTTTATCAGGTCGGCTATATGATCGCTTTGGTGCGCGTGTACCAATCATTACTGGTTTGATATTGATGTTGACGGGAACTGTTTTGATGGCGTCTTTGCCGATTAGTTTGACCTGGTTGACACTTGGCTTTATGGTTATACAGGTTGGTGCTGGTTTTTGGTTTGGTAATAACATGACTTTCACAATAAGTCAGGTGCCAGTTAATTTTCAGAGCGCGGGTAATTCAATTTTTTCAGCGACTAATAATTATTCTGCCGCCATTGGGATTGCCTTAGCTGCCGGTATCATCGCTACTTTTCAAAAGCATGCCGATGATGTTCGTGATTTGGTCGTAGCAACTCATTCGGGCACCATTTGGACATTTAGAATTGATGTTGTATTGATTGTGTTGTCTGCCATTTTGTCATTAAGTGCATTACATTTTGGGAGAAAGGGCTTACGTTAACGTATTATGTTGTAGAGGTAAACAACATGATTACTAACAAAATTAAGCAATTTTATAGACTATTTGGACAAGAGGAAGGCTCTGCACTACGTACTTTTCAACGTTACTTTCCTGAACCATATACGTTAAATGAAATAACGCATGATACAGCTGAGGACTTTGCTTCACATAATGAAGTTGCTAATCAAGCGTTATTGATCGGTGTTGAAATAGGAAAAGCCGTTGCTTTCCAAAAAAGGCCGATTTTACTAAACGCAAAATATTCGACTAAAATGGGAATATTTGCTCAAAAAAAAATCGGTCATTTGCCTCAAGAGCAGCTATGCTTGGCGCTTTTGGATGCACAGCTAAATGTTATTGGTTGGGAAACTGTTTTTGTTGGTACTGTGAGTCACGTGCAAGCGTCACCTAGAGAAATTTTCCAGCGTGTTTTGAAAGCCAATGCGCTAGGATTTATGATTGCTCATAATCATCCTAGTGGTTATGTCATGCCCTCGAAAGCAGACATTGCTTTTAGCCAGCGACTTGCAACACTTGGGCAACAAATGGATATTCATTTGTTTGATTCATTTGTTGTGACGCAAAGTGATTATTGGAGTATGTCTGAAAAAAAGCAGCTAAAAAAGCTATCCCGTAATAATTAGGATAGCTTTTTTAAACAGCGACAGGTGCTTTGATAGCAGGTTCGCTGTCGTAATCCAGAACTTTGATGTCATCCATTGTGTAGTCAAACAGTGATTTTACTTCAGGATTTAACCATAATTTTGGCAGTTTATGCATTGGTCGTGAAAGTTGCTCGTTAATCTGATCAATGTGGTTGTTATAAATATGTGTATCGCCAATTGTATGAATAAAATCGCCAACCTCATAGCCAGTTTGAGCAGCAACCATATGAAGCAATAAGGAATATGAAGCAATGTTAAACGGCACGCCAAGGAAAAAGTCACCAGAACGCTGATATAGCTGTAAACTAAGCTTACCATCAGCCACATAGAATTGACTTAAGACGTGGCAGGAAGGTAAAGGTGCTTGTGGTGTGGTTTCGGCGTTCCATGCTGTCAAAATTAATCGGCGAGAATCAGGTGTGGTTTTGATTTGATTAATGAGACGATTGACTTGATCGATGGTGTCTTCACCAGCAGTTAGGCTATTTGTTTCCCAACCGCGCCACAACTTACCATACACATCACCAATGTAGCCAAACGTTTCCTTAAAATCATCATCATGAAGGATTTTATCGACAAAAATAGCTTTTTGTTCCTGATATGCTTTGTTGAATTCAGAATCATGTTGTGATCGTCGGCCAAAATCACTCATATCAGGACCAGCATAGGCATCAGATTCAACCCAATTTTTAAAAGCCCATTCATCCCAAATATGATTATTGTGTTCGAGCAAAAAGCGAATATTATTGTCGCCACGTAAAAACCATAAAAGCTCACTTTTAATTAAGCCGAAAAAGACTTTTTTTGTGGTTAAGAGTGGAAATCCTTCTTGCAGATTGAAACGCATTTGTGTGCCAAACAGTGAATGTGTACCAGTTCCGGTACGATCACCCTTTAATGTTCCCTCATCGAGAATTTTTTGTGCTAAGTCTAAATATTGTTGTTCATTTTGAGACATGTCTATTTTTTGTACGCGATTTAGCTATTGTAAACAGATTGGTACGCGCGATTCCTTTCAAAAAATCATTACTTAAGGTAGATTGCAAGAATTAACCGAACACTGCAAACTGCTGAAAAACCTTTCGTGGTGATTGCCAGTTGAGTGTTTTCATTGGTCTCGCATTGATCCAATGATTAATTTGATCTAATTCTTTGGCGCTA
>NZ_MOWQ01000011.1:0-48818 GCF_002095565.1 Leuconostoc sp. BM2
GCCACCGCAACTTGACTAGTAGCTTTAGAGACATCAATACCAATAACATAGTGCATAATAGCACCTCCTTAAAAAATATTTGAAACAATCACTGAAACCTCACGACCATTTAATTTTCTATACTCGACGTCTAGTGCCTAACTTACTAAGATCAAATTGTGTGGTAAAGCCAGTGAAATGGCCATTTTTTTCTACGACATCTGGTGTCAAAAGGACCAACGACCTAAGTTTCACAACCAATTTTAGAATAAATCTAAAAAAGGTGAAGATCATCTCCGTCGAGAATAATCTTCACCTTTAATATTAGTAAGTTTTTTCATACTATATTGTGAACACTTCTGGCAACATTATCAGAATAAAATCTAAAAAGCTTCTAAATAAGGGTTTGTCAATGATTTCGGCCATGCTATATTTTCAAATGAGCAATTAATAGCACAGTATTTTTATGAATTTTTGACAAACGTTTAGCAAAAATTGTGATACAATTTACAAGTCGCGTTAAATTAAAACGTGGTTAAAAAATTATGGAGAACGAATGTTATGAGAGAGAAAGTCGTGGCGAGAAAGAAGCTTTATAAGGCGAAAAAGAGTTGGGTGGTAGCTGGTTTGACTACTGCCTTTTTGATGGTGAATCAAGCCAGTGTAAGCGCTGATCAAAATGTAAGTGATACATCGGTCACAACAACAACGCAGGATGTCACAACAGATCAGGACACTGGTATTGACGCATCTGTAACGACGACAGTTAGTCCAAATTTGGATGATACTCAAGTTGATAACGCCAATATTCAGGCATCAACAGATCAAAAAGATGATTCAAAAGGCACCACGCAAACAGTTGAAACGGACGTTACAACGAATAGTCAATCAACAGACACAACAGCAGTGACAGCTCAAACGAATCAAACAGAAACAATACAAAATAGTGATGCAACAACTGAAACAGGACTAGTGACAGTTAATAATCAAGTCAGATACGTTAATCCTGACGGCACAGTGTTGAAAGGCGCATACAAAACAATCAATGGTAACACTTATTATTTTGATGATAATAGTGGTGACGCACTGATAGGCATACATAAAATTGGAGAATCAATTAAGGGATTTGGTCTTACTGGTGTCCAAGTCAAAGGAGATTACTTAACGGCAGTCAACGGTGACAAATATTACTTTGATTCTGACGGTAATACGGTGTCTGGTGTGCAGCAAATTAATGGCAAAACCTATTATTTTGACAGTACTGGTAAATTAATGAAGGGCTATACAGCAGTCTTGAATGGTGTTGTAACTTTCTTCAACAGCACAACGGGTGAAGCAGATAATACTGACGCCTCAACCATTAAAACTGGTGTTACAATTGACAACTCAGATTACACAACGCATAATGCCGCCTATGATAATACAGCCGCCAGTTTTGATAATATCAATGGTTATTTGACGGCAGAAAGCTGGTATAGACCTAAAGAAATACTGGAAAATGGTGAGTCATGGCGGCCGTCTACTACTGAAGATAAACGTCCCATTTTAATTACTTGGCAACCTGATATTGTGACCGAGGTCAATTATCTCAACATGATGGCTGCAAATGGTTTGCTCTCGATTAACGCACCATTTACAACTGCTAGTGACCTTGCCATTATGAATGATGCTGTCAGAGCTGTTCAAAAGAATATTGAAATACGGATTAGCCAAGAAAAATCAACTGATTGGTTAAAAACACTGATGACTCAGTTTATTAATACACAACCGCAGTGGAATGAGGTGAGTGAATCACCAAGCAATGATCACTTGCAAGGCGGTGCATTAACCTATGTCAATAGTCCATTGACGCCAGATGCCAATTCTAATTTTCGTTTGCTTAATCGGACCCCGACTAATCAATCTGGCACAACGCGTTATGATACTGACAAATCTGAAGGTGGTTTTGAATTATTATTAGCCAATGATGTTGATAATTCAAACCCAGTAGTTCAAGCTGAGCAACTTAACTGGTTGTACTATTTAATGAATTTTGGCTCAATTACAGCTAATGATCCAACGGCTAATTTTGATGGTATTAGAGTTGATGCTGTTGATAACGTAGACGCTGACTTGTTGCAAATCGCATCGGATTACTTTAAATTAGCGTATGGCACTAGTTTATCTGATACAAATGCTAACCAACATTTATCAATTTTGTAAGATTGGTCTGCTAATGATGCGGAATACATGTCAAAAACGGGTAGTAATCAATTGACAATGGACACGTATACGCAGCAACAATTACTCTTTTCATTGACAAAAACAGTTGGTAATCGTGCTGACATGCGACGTTTCCTAGAATACTTTATGATTAATCGTGCTAACGATGCCACTGAAAATGTGGCAACACCAAATTACTCATTTGTTCGTGCGCATGATAGTGAAGTTCAAACGGTCATTGCTACGATAATTAAAGATTTACATCCTGATGTTGTGAATAGTCTTGCGCCAAATCAAGCACAATTAGAAGAGGCATTTGCCGTGTATAACGCTGATATGAATCGGGTGGATAAACAATATACCCAATATAATATGCCAAGTGCTTATGCCATGCTTTTGACCAATAAAGATACGATTCCACGTGTGTATTACGGTGATTTATACACAGATGATGGTGAGTATATGGGTACGCAAACACCCTATTATGATGCTATCGTTAATCTATTGCAGTCTCGCGTTAAATATGTTGCAGGTGGACAGTCAATGGCGGTTGATCAACATGATATTTTAACAAGTGTGCGTTATGGCAAAAATTTGGCTGACGCTAATGCGACATCAGATGATTTAACCAGTATTAACTCAGGCATAGGTGTCATTGTTTCTAATAATCCCAATCTTTCGTTGGCGTCTGGTGAAACCGTCGTGCTCCATATGGGCATTGCACACGCAAATCAAGTGTATCGTCAGATACTTGAGACAACCGACAACGGTATTGCAAATAATACCGATATTTTTAAAACAACAGATAGCAATGGTGACTTGATTTTCACAGCTTCTGAAATTCATGGGTATAGTAATGTTCAAGTATCAGGCTTTTTATCAGTTTGGGCACCCAAAGATGCTGCGGATGATCAAGATGTCCGTACTACTGCTAGTGAATCGACTTCTAATGATGGTAATACGCTTCATTCAAATGCTGCCTTAGATTCCAACCTGATTTATGAAGGCTTTTCAAACTTTCAATCTACACCTCAGTCAGAAAGTGAATTTGCAAATGTCAAAATAGCTGCTAATGTTAATCTGTTTAAATCTTGGGGTGTCACCAGTTTCCAAATGGCACCTCAATATCGCTCGAGCACCGATACAAGCTTTTTGGATTCAATTATTCAAAATGGTTATGCCTTCACTGACCGTTACGATTTGGGATTTGAAACGCCAACGAAGTATGGGACGGACCAGCAATTGCGTGATGCAATTAAAGCATTGCATGCTAATGGTATACAAGCAATGGCTGACTTTGTGCCAGACCAGATTTATAATTTGCCTCAAACAGAACTGGTTTCTGTATCACGCACCGATAGTCTTGGTAATCAGTCAGCCAATTCAAATGCAGCCAATGTATTGTATGTATCTCATACAGTTGGTGGTGGTGAATATCAAAGCAAGTATGGGGGCGAATTTTTAGCGCTTATTAAGTCTAAATATCCAAGCTTGTTTAAAACAATTCAGGTTTCGACAGGACTACCAATTGATGATTCAACTAAGATTAAAGAGTGGTCAGCAAAATACTTTAATGGTTCAAATATTCAAGGACGTGGTTTTGGATATGTGCTATCTGATGGTGGCACACAGAACTACTTTAAAGTGATTTCGAACAGTACAGATGATGATTTTTTGCCTAATCAACTGACTGGGCAACCCACAACGACGGGATTTGAACAAACGAGTAAGGGCGTTGTATATTACTCTAAGAGCGGTATTCAGGATAAAAATCAATTTGTCAAAGATGATGTTTCTGGCAATTACTACTATTTCAATAAGAATGGTCTGATGACAATTGGCAGTAAGACAATCAATGGTAAAAACTATATGTTCTTGCCAAATGGCGTAGAGTTACGAGGATCCTTTTTACAAACAGCGGATGGGACCGTCAATTACTATGCGACTACTGGGGAACAGGTTAAGGACGCCTATGTGACTGACACAGAAGGTAATAGTTATTACTTTGATGGTGATGGAGAAATGGTAACTGGTGCTTATACAGTCGATGGACATGCGCAATATTTTGATGTGAATGGTGTTCAAACAAAAGGTGCCATCATTACACTTGACGGCGTGCAACGCTATTATCAAGCTGGGAACGGTAATTTGGCAACGAACCAATATGTCAGCTACAACAACGGCTGGTACTATGCCAACGCCAAGGGCGAGTTAGTGACCGGCGCTCAGAGTATTAATGGTAACGTTCAATATTTTGCCAGCAATGGGCAACAAATTAAAGGTCAAATTGTCGTGACTGGTAATCAGAAAAGTTATTACGATGCCAACACTGGAAATCTTATCAAAAATGATTTTTTGACACCGGATCAAGGTAAAACTTGGTATTATGCCGATCAAGACGGTAATCTCGTGACAGGTGTACAGAATATTAATGGACACAATCAATATTTTGATGATAATGGGATACAAATCAAAGACCAAATCATATCAAATGATGGGCAACAATATTATTATCAAGGTGGTAATGGTGATTTAGTCACAAATCGATATATCAGTTACAATGATAGTTGGTATTACGCCGACGCAACAGGTGTTCTTGTAACAGGTCAACAAATTATCAACGGCGAAACGCAATACTTTAGGACAGATGGTCGTCAAGTAAAGGGCCAAATTATTGCTGATGGTGATAAACAGCATTATTACGACGCAGATTCAGGCAATTTGGTGAAAAATAATTTTGTCACAGTTGATCAAGGTAAAACTTGGTATTATGCTGATCAAGATGGGAACCTCTCTTTGGTTGCCCAATAAGGTGACTGAACTAAAATTTAACGGGTTACAGTAGGAAGATACTGTAACCTTTTTAAAATAAATATATGTAAGCGCTTGCAAAAGCAAAAAAGACATGCTATAATTTAGGTAGAGATTAGGAGGAGATCCTAATAACATTCAAATTTGTTGACGCCGTCAGTGACGATGGCAGGAATGGGTTTCTTTCAATCTAAGAACGACTTGCTCAGTGAAAACTGCTGGGTACGGCTATGAGAATAGCTGTACATTGTAGCTAGTTTGATAATTAATGATATTTGCTTAGGTTTTATACTTGAGAAGTATTATTTCTGGGTGGGTTGTTTTTTGTTTGCTTGGGTCACCACATGACAATAAAAAAGGGTCAAAACTAATTTAATGGTTTTGACCTTTTTTGTTGAAGTTAAGTTGTTTTTTAGCCCAAAAAAATTAGAATTTCTATAATACCAAACATAGCCAACAATGCTGTGAAAAAGAAACCGTACAAGTAACCAAATACTCTAAAAGGACTATCTGTTTTTGTTGCGTTTGTGCGATAGGTTCTAAATGCTTTGTGTGAAGCAAAACCTTGCCAAACGGCAGCCAAAATTAGTAGTAAACCGATAATCAATTGCCACATCATAACACCTCCTCTCTGATTAAAATGAAAATATCTTTTTAGATTGCCAGTCGATCTGCATCTAAAAATTCATATTTTGTGTTGGTGACAAACTGATTGACGCCTTGTTGATTGTCTGAAATCATTGCAATCATTCGGTAGTTAATCAATTTTGCAAACGTGCCATTATTAGGATATAACTGGCTGCCCAACTGTATCGCCGACAACAAAATGAAATGGGCATTGGGATAGTTAAGCTGATTTGGTAAAGGCCAGTGAATTGATGCTGACATGATCTGTTATAAGTTAGTCGTGAATTTAATTATTTCAGACTACCCAATAGGAAAACAAACGGTATTATTGCTGTCACTATAAAGAAAATGATGCTAACATAGTTAATTTTTTTAGTTTTCATAATTATCCTGCCAGATTTTTTGTTATGTGATCATTTTTCGCGAATTCCAAAGTTTAGGAAGCGCTTACAAATTAATTTTATACCTAAAAATATCACAATTCAACTATATATGTCTCAATGTGATAAATAAAGATTTAAAATAACATTTTTGATAAATATGTTACTGTTACGACAAAGCCAGATTTTGTGAATTGGGGGCGCCAAGTAAGCCATGGTATGAGTTTTGTCCGATAAATAGGTACTTTTTCTGCAAGAATTTGTATTAATAAAATGATATCATTGAAAGAATAAAATCGATGCCATCTATGTCGAAGAGCAGATTGTCAGTATATGGTATGAGGGTAGTTACATTATTGGGAGAAAAACGTTGATTATTGGAGAACGCATCAAGTTATTGAGAAGAGCAAAAAAATTGACTCAAACTGAACTAGCAAAGGCAATATTTGTTTCTTATCAACTGGTGTCAAAGTGGGAAAGAAATTTAAGTGAACCGACGGCGGAAATGATGTTTACGATTATTGATAAATATCAACTGCCGTTCGATTTTTTTTTGGACCCAGTCATACAGCAATCGCAATATACAGCCAAAGAGGTCATTTTGAATGCCTTTTTAGAAAGTATGATTGCTTCGTATGATAAGCGGCCAACAATCAAAAAGGTAGCACAAGTTGCGTCGCTTGAACCTGAACATGTCGCACTATACTTTGCTAATTCGGATGAATTAATCTATGAATTTTTCAATGAAGTTGATCGCAATATCAAAATTGAAATTGAAGCACAAATCGTTTCGCACCATGATTTGATGACTATTTTTATCAATAATATGGCACCTTTGCTCAATGACAAACGAGTCCAGCTGCATGTTTTATATACCCGGCCTTATATTAAAGGGATTTGGTTGGCATTCATTAAATCAAAGTATAAGCGCATTTTGTTGGCACATCATCAAGTTGACGAGCAGGAAGGGTTGGCATTAGAGTATTTGATTGAAGTTTTGACAGCCTTTATATCTGTTTGGCTCAGTCAACCCAATCCAGAGCTATTGGCAGCATTTCAGAATCGTATGAGATGCTTGACGGGAAAACCAATTAATCAATGGCTATAAAAAAAGCAATTGCTTATTAGCATTGCTGGTTTTTTACTGCGTAATTTTGGCAATTTGTTGGAGTTCAGATAATTTCCATGACACATAGTTTTCGCCATTAGGGATTGTTTCAGTGACGTTTACGACGGGTATGTGGTGTGTTTTAGCGAGGTTAATGATGTTACTGACAGTTGTGCTTGATGTTTGCTTGTTGTTGACAATAAAAGTGATTTTGTGGTTCTCGATAGCTGACTTGAGCGTCGCCAATGTTGTGGGTGAAGGATCATTACCCGCCTCAATTGCCTCAGAAAAATCTGAATCCATGACGTGATAGCCCATTGCTTTTAGCATATATTCAAACACGGGTTCGGTTTGCGCAACGGCATGTCCGTTAGATTTTTTTGAAATTTGGGTGATTAGTGATTGAATAGGCTTTAAGCTTGCAATATATTTGTTGGCATTCTTTTGAAAATCGGCTTTATGTGTGGGATCTTGCTGGCCGAGTTGTTTAGCGAGGTAGTGTGCTGTTTTAATCATGGTTTCGGGGTTATTCCAAAGGTGAGGATTATTGCCAGTTTTTTGCTTTAAAACAGTTTCACCAACACGAATGAGCTTTGCTTGGTCAGAAGCCTTAGCTAATTTATTAAGCCACGTGTCATAACCAAGTCCGTTTGCCAAAACGATATCAGCTTGACTAACTTCTTTGGCAACTGCTGTTGTGGGCTCATAATCCTCGGGCGAAATATTTTGATTTTTGATGATAGCGGTCGCTTTACCATGTGATCCGACAACTGTTTGTGCCAATTCGGCATAGAAATCAGTGGATGCGACAATTGTAATTTGGCGATGCTGGTTATTTTTTGAAGAAGTGTGTTGTCCTTTAATGAGAGCAAACCCCATTACAATAATCATGATAATAGCTAATAAGGTGATAACTTTTTTCATTAGTTGTCTCCAATCTGGTTGAGCTGTTCTAAAAATTTGGTAATTGTTTTTTGTTGTTTAGGGGTAAAATTGGTCATAATTGTATTGAGATGATTTAGCATGGATTGATGGGCAGCTTCATGGCGTACTGCCAACTGATCACCCGCTGGTGTTAATGAATAAAAAGTGCTGCGTTTATCTGTGTCGTCGATGGTTGCGATGACATAGTTGTGAGTGATGAGATTTTTGATGGCTTTTGTGATAGCTGGACGTGACAGGCCAACGGATGTGGCGAGTTGCGTGTTAGTCAGCGATTGTGTGCGTAATAGCATGAGTAAATGAGCTTGTGTCGCGTTGATATTTTGCCCCGCTGTACTTGTGATGACTTCTGAATGACTAGCATACTCTTGCACGAAATGATTCAGTGCGGCCATGATTTCATTTGTTTCAGACATATATTCTCCAATACTTAACCGGTTAATTAACTAGTTAAGTATATCTTGTCAGACTGAATATTGTCAATCATCAGTTTTTGAGTACAATTAGACTTATGAAAAAAATCGGCTTAACAATCGAAGTTATGGCGGGCGTAATGAGTGTTTTGTGGTTTGCTAGTTCATTTAATCAGGCACATCATGATGGGGCAAAAAGAATAGCAAAAACTAAAAAAATTAAACAACTAACAGTCAAAAAACTAACGACAACAGCTTCAGCAGCAGTTGTCATGAATCGTGAAACTGGGAAAATATTAGGGACAAAAAATGGAACGCAACCATTAGCGATTGCCTCGATTAGTAAGTTAATGACTGGGTATTTAACGTTGGAGAAATTAGCAATGACAGACATGATTGAACCATCTGCTAATACAGTTAAAATTGGTGAAAAATCTGAGTTAGCAGCTGTTCCGCTAAACGCTGCAACCACCTATCGGACTGATGATTTGCTCAACGCGGCGTTACAATTATCTGCTAATGATGCCGCGATTGCCTTAGGGGATGAAATAAGTGGGTCGCAATTACGCTTTACAAAGTTAATGGCAGCAACCGCCAAGCAGTGGAACATCAAAACAGCAAAATGGTACAATGCAGCGGGCATACGTAATGATGAAATGGAAGATGACAAAGTCAACGCACCCAACAGTGCTGAAAACATGATGTCAGCAATTGATGTTGCCAAAATGAGTGAGCAAATTTTGAAGCATCAGCCAAAAATAATAGCAATATTGAGTCAAACAACTAACACTTTCAATGGCACAACCCAAGCGTCAAATTTTTCATTAATGAATAACTATTTTAGTCAGACAAAATATCAGGTCACTGGTGGTAAACTAGGTGTTTCTGTCAAATCTGGTGTGTCATTTGTTGGATTCTTTACGTACAAAAAACATCATTATGTGACTGTTGTGCTGCATGCGGATCAGTACAAAAACTTATCGGCTGTTTTTCGTGAAACAAAACGGATTCTTGATGAAACTGTGTAAATTGGGCAATAAAAAAACGATCACAATCGATCGTTTTTTGCTTTAATTAACCTTTAAATACCCAAGCATCACCATTGGCAGCCAATAATTTGTCGGATGCTTCAGGACCCATTGAGCCTGACTTGTAAGTTTCAAGTGGTGCTTTATCTGCGGTATAAACGGCTGAAATAGCATCAACAAACTTCCAAGCGATTGAAACGCCATTCCAGTCAGCAAAGTTAGAACCATCACCATTCATAGTGTCGTGAATCATACGTTCGTATGGTTCTGGTGTATTCTTCTTATCTTCATCAGATACAGTCCAACCTAAGTCAATTGTACGTGTGTTGAAGGCGTCTTCAACTGACTTGGCATTCAACTTCAATTCGATAGCACCCTTTGGATCAATGATAATTGACAAGACAGCTTCTTGTGCTTCTTGTTCTGAACCAAAGTTAAACGTGCCAGCCTTAAAGACGATGTCGACACGTGTCTGTTTAGCAGCTAAGCGCTTACCTGAACGGACATAGAATGGGACACCCTCCCAACGTGGCAAATCAAATTGCAATTCGCCTGCGATGAATGTGTTGTTTTTAGAATCAGCAGGTACGTCTAATTCTTCAAGGTATGGCTTGAAATCAGCTGAATCACCGGCACCATATTGTGCACGAACAAAGTATTTGTTAACTTCTGCTTCATCATAGATTTTCAAAGCATTAAAGGCTGCATTTTTAGCGGCACGAATGTCTTTGTCAGTGAATGATTCTGGCTTTTCCATTGCTAACCAACCAACAATTTGCATGGTGTGGTTTTGAATCATGTCAAGCAATGCACCGGCTGTATCATAGTAGCCGGCACGTTCTTCGACACCCAAGACTTCTGACAATGTTACTTGAACGTTCTTGATATAATCTTTGTTCCAAGCAGCATCGAAAATTGGGTTACCAAAGCGAAGGGCAGCAATGTTTTGAACCATTTCCTTACCAAGGTAGTGGTCAATACGGAATAGTTGGTTATCATCAAATGCGTTTTCCAAGTCATTTTGGAGTTCGGCAGCTGTGTCATATGATGTACCGAAAGGCTTTTCAATCATCAAACGGTTGTAACCAGTGTCAGCCAATAGGCCTTCTGACTTAAGATATTTGGCAATTGTACCAAAGAAACGTGGCGCAACTGACATATAGAAAATTCGGTTGCCATCGATATCAAACTTGTCGGCAGCTTCTTCAATCGCATCTTTCAAAACAGCGTATGAAGCTGCATCTGTTACGTCGTGTGCACGGTATGAGAAATGTTCGATGAACGCCTCAGCTTGTGCTTGATCGTCAGTGAAATCTTTAATTGAATCACGAACCAATTGTTTGAATTCGTCATCATTGAGGGCTTGACGGGCCGTTCCAACAATGGCAAAGTGCTTTTGCAAGTAGCCTTTTTTATAAAGATTGAAAACTGATGGGTAAAGCTTACGCTTGGCCAAGTCACCAGTGCCACCAAAGAAAGTTACTAACGTCTTGATTTCTGAAACCATGATGTACCCCTTATTTTTAGTTAAATTCACTTTTTATTATAGCGCAAAATAGCGCAAAAAGTAACCGTTTTCAGCGTTTTTTAAACGTTTATCATCTAAAATTGGATATCTGTCGTGAAATTTTGCACTTGACCTTATCATCTGTTCGTTACACAATAATAAAAAAGCAAATGAGGAGTACAACCAATGAAATGGTTTTGGATAGGATTAGCTGCCTTTTTGATTGTGACATTTACTGTGGGTATTGGTTGGGCATTTGCCGGTTTAATTGTCGCTGGCATGATTTATGTGGTCATTAAACTGATGGCTAACGGGCGCGACTCACGTCGCTAAAAAATTGCGTAACCAGTAGGGCCTGCGTGTGCTGATAGCCACTTTTCATGATACAATTGGTTATTGTAAAAGCATTCAATATTCGGAGAATTTATGCAAATTGACTTAACTGATAGACCGCGGCCACTTAATGAGAAGTGGCTGCTTTTTGGAACATTACTATCAAATACTGGTAACTCAATGATTTGGCCAGTGACAACGCTGTATATGACCGGTGTATTGCATCAGACATTTACAACCGCAGGCATTGTTTTGATGATTGGTTCAATTATCAGTATGATTGGCTCGTTTGTCGGTGGTAAATTATTTGATCACTGGCGACCTTATGAAGCCTTGCTGATAACTAGCTTCATCATTTTAATTGCGGTATCTAGTTTGATTGTGTGGAATGATTGGCCAGCGTTTGCCGGCTTAATTTGGTTGGCTAATTTTGGCATGGGTGTTGAGCAAACGCTAGTCAATTCCTTTGCTACCACTGTTCCGGGTGAAAAAACACGGATTGTTTTCAATAATATGTATATCGTGCTAAATATTGGTGTTGTTTTGGGAACATTGGCTGTGGGCTATTTGTTTGATTACGGCTTTAGTCTGTTGATGATTATTTCATCTGTGTTATATTTTTTCCTAATGCTGATTATTGCGACTAAGTTCAATGTACCGATTGCTCATGTGCGTGGGGAAACAGTGATTGTGGATTCGGCAAATGCTACCGTGGAGACGAACCAAGTACGCCCGACTTTTCGTTTGACGCCCTTATTAGTGGGGATTGGCGCCTTATTATTTATTACTTATCTTTCCTATATGTTGTGGGAAACGGTGATGGCACCACACATGAAAGCATTGGGTATGCCAACACGGAATTATGCAGACTTATGGATGATTAACGGCATTACGATTATTTTGTTACAAAAAGTGGTGTCCGGTTGGGCCAACAAGCGCCCTTACCAAGTTTCGGTAATTCTTGGTAGTCTGATTTTTGCTTCCAGCTTTTTCTTTTTGGTGTTTGTCAAAGCGTTTTGGCAAATTGTGCTAGTGTTTGAACTGCTGACGATTGGTGAAATGTTACAAAGTCCGCAAGTTCCGGCATGGGTTGCTAAAATTACACCAAAAGAAGTGGCTGGTCAGGCACAAGGTTTTGTCTCAATGATGATTAGCTCAGGTCGTGTGATTGGTCCTATTTATTCGGGTATTATGATGGATCGTGGCCTGATGAATATGATGTTCTTGTCTGTGTTTGTGATGATGTTGCTCATTACAGCAAGTCTAGCTTGGACTATTTTTAAAAACAAACATGTTAAAACATCTTAAAAAGCAGATTGTAGCAATACAATCTGCTTTTTTGGTAAGCGTACGTTGGCATATAATTGGTAGAACAAGGTACAATAATAACTGATAATTCATTGTAATAAGGAGCAAAAATATGAATATTAGAACGCAGGTAATTCATGGCGGCCATCAAGTTGATCCACGAACAGGCGCTGTTAACATGCCTATTTATCAAACGACAACGTTCAAGCAGACAGAATTAGGAGGTGGCGCGAAGTGGGAATACACACGTTCAGAAAATCCAACGCGCGCCTCCTTAGAAGAGTTAATTGCTAGTTTGGAACATGGCACTGCTGGTTTTGCCTTTTCATCTGGTATGAGTGCGATTCATGCGGTAATGAGCACCTTGTCAGCAGGCGATCATATCTTATTGGCTGATGATGTCTATGGTGGTACTTTTCGGTTAGTTAATTCGATATTAGCGCGCTTAGGTATTACGTATAATCAGGTTGACATGGCGGATTTATCGGCAGTCACTAGCGCGTTGAAACCGAATACGAAGATGATTTTTTTGGAAACACCAACGAATCCTTTGTTGAAGTTAGCCGATATCCAAGATTTGTCATTAATTGCTCATAAGCATCAGGCCACTTTGGCAGTTGATAACACATTTGCGACCCCTTATAACCAAGTGCCCCTTGATCTTGGTGCAGATTTCGTCATACATTCTGGTACCAAATATATTGGTGGTCATTCTGACGTCTTGAGTGGTTTTGTAGTGACAAATAACGATCGACATTCAGCTGAAATCAAACATTTACAAATGCCAATTGGTGCAACTTTGGGTGCGTCAGATAGTTATTTAGTCTTGCGTAGTCTCAAAACATTTGCACTGCGTATGCGAGCACACAATGATAATGCGCAAGCTTTGTTCAACTGGTTGCAGACGCAACCCCAAGTGGCTAAAATTTATTATCCGGGTGACGCGTCATCGGCGCAATATGCGATTGCGCAAAAACAAATGCAGGGTGGTTTTGGTGGGATGATTTCAGTCGAATTACAGGCAGGATTAGATGTCAAAAAATTTGTGGAAAGTCTCAAAATTTTTACGTTGGCTGAAAGCCTTGGCGGTGTAGAAAGCTTGGTAGAGGTGCCGGCGGTGATGACACATGCGTCTATTCCGGCTGACATACGTCATGAACACGGTATCACTGATGAATTAATTCGCATTTCAGTTGGTATTGAAGATAGCCAAGATTTAATTGCGGATTTTCAACAAGGTTTGGCACAACTTTAACCTTTAAATGTACCACTTGAAAAAAGTAATTGAATCAGTTACACTAGGTTTACTTGAAATTAGCACAAATAAGTAAGACGACACTCGGCGTGAAGAGAAGCAGTGGTTGGTGAAAACTGCACAGGTGTCATAATCTGAAGTACAGCTATCCATTTAAGCGTGGCAGCACCATGTTAACAAATGCCAAAGTGATGCGTTTTATAACGCATAAGCTGGGTGGTACCACGGATTCTTAATGAAATGTCAATTCGTCCCTTTGTCATTATGACGGCAGGGACGTTTTTTATTTGACATAAAATGGAGAGAATACTATGGTTTCAAAATTGAAGACTAAAATTTCTGTGACGCTGCTGCTAGTGGCGGTCGCAATTTTAGCAGTGGGTGTGATTGGATTCGGATTATCTCCGATTGCGCCGTTAATGTTGGTAATTGGTATCATTATCGTTGTTGCACGCTGTTTTGGCGTGAGCTGGCAAGCCAGTCAAAAAGCATTGTTAAGCGGTGTGTCATCTGGTATTGCACCGTTATTTTTGTTCTTATTGATCGGCTCGTTAATTGCACTGTGGTTAGCAACCGGTGTCATTCCAACGATGATTTGGGTTGGCTTTAAATTACTCAGTCCACAACTATTTTTACCCACGGCCTTATTATCAACAGCAATTGTTGGTACTTTGATTGGTAGTGCTTTTACGACATTATCGACAGTTGGCGTTGCACTAATGGGTGTTGGAACGTTGATGGGATTTGATCCTGCCCTAATTGCTGGAACAGTATTATCTGGGGCAATTTTTGGTGACAAAAGTTCACCGCTATCAGATTCGACTAATTTGGCCAGCGCGATTTCTGAAACAGACCTTTTTGCACATATTAAAAACTTGATGTGGACAACCTTACCTGCGTTGATTTTGTCACTTGTGATGACTATTATATTGGGATTTGGTCATCAAACAAGTGGGGAAGCGACCGCTAAAATTAGCCGTTTATTGCCACTACTAGCGCCTACTTGGTGGGCTATTGTACCGCTTGGCTTGTTAGTCATCACAGCTTGGCAAAAAGTACCTGCTATTCCGGCTTTGATGATTAATATTTTGGTGTCAAGTATCGTTTTTGTAACGCAACATAGTTTGACAGCTTGGGCTGATTTATTGGTTAATGGCTTCAAAACAAGTAGCCATAACGCTACTTTGATGGCTTTGATGAATCGTGGTGGCATGTCTGCCATGATGCCAACAGTGATGATGATCATGCTTGCCTTGGCTTTTGGTGGTTTGCTCAGTGGTTTAGGGATTTTGTCGCGTGTCATGGCACCGGTGGTTGTCTATTTAAAAACACAACGTGCTATGATTGTGACGACATTGTTGACAGGGATTGCGGCGAACTTTTTAGTTGGTGAACAGTATCTTGCAACCATTTTGCCGGGTCAATTATTCAAAGATAGTTTTAAGCGTGTCGGGTTATCACCGCTAGCGTTAGGTCGTACGATTGAAGATAGTGGTACTGTGATGAATTATTTGGTGCCGTGGGGTGTTGCTGGTGCATTTGCAGCGCAAACACTTGGTGTATCAGTGCTTGCTTTTGCGCCATTCACTTTCTTTGCACTATTTTCACCAGTTATGTCATTGCTGTCGGCTTTGACGGGAATTGGTTTGAAGCAACTTGAAAAATGATATAATTGCGGTAACTGTTTGATGGGGGTATAAAATGTTAATTCGAGATATGGTGCGCACTAAGCCAATTAGTTGGTTGTTATTCATTGTCGGGTCAGATATTATGATGACCTATGGGATTAATATTGCCCATCACACTCACTTCTTACGGGCGCAAGATTATCCAACAATTGCCAAATTTGTGGCAATGGATCTCATTAGTTTTGTATTCATTATGCTATTTTTTGACTGGCTTCATCACAAATTTGCGCAAGACGGACAAGAAACGTTGATTGATATCATATTACGCATTGGTGGTAATCTGATGGCCGCCTATTTTGGCTGGTTTACGATTGGCTTTATTATTTTACAAGTGATTGATTTTCAAGCACAAACATTCTGGTGGTTGGTTGTGATTTCTGCCGTGTTGGCTGTGATGAATTGGCTATTTAGGCGTGTTTCACCAATCAAATTCCAGCTTAATCCCAGTAAAAATCAGTGATGGTAGCACATGCTATAATGGAAAGTATGCAGAATCAAACGCCGGAAACAATTTTAAAAGAAACTTTTGGATATGACCAATTCAGAACTGGTCAATTATCAGTCATTAACAAGGTATTAGCGCACAAGCACGCCTTAGCCATCATGCCAACCGGTGGTGGTAAATCAATCACCTACCAGTTGCCAGCCATGATGTTTGAAGGATTAACGTTAGTAATTTCACCGCTCATTTCCTTAATGAAGGATCAAGTTGACGGTTTAAATACATTAGGGATCCCGGCAACTTTTCTGAACTCAACAGTCGATGGTCAGGAACAAGCCCAACGCATGTCGGATCTACGTCATGGTGTTTATAAAATGTTGTATGTTGCGCCTGAACGCCTTGAAGTACCAAGCTTTTTTAGCTTTGTGCAACAGTTACCGGTGGACTTAATTGCCATTGATGAAGCACATGTTTTGTCGCAATGGGGACACGACTTTAGACCAAGTTACCTTAACATCTTGCCTTTGTTGTCCGAAATTCCCGGTAATCCGGCAATTCTTGGTTTGACGGCCACAGCAACTGAACGTGTCCGTGAAAATTTACAAGAACTTTTGGGCGTTAGTGACGATGACACTGTACTTACTGGATTTGCGCGGGATAATTTAGCGTTGAAAATAGTCCGCAACCAAGATAAACGTGATTATATTGCTAAATATCTGCGTGAAAACGCTGACCAAACTGGTATTATTTATGCGGCAACACGCAAACAAGTTGACGAGTTGACAGCCTACCTCAATAAAATTGGGATTCATGCTGCTCGTTATCATGCGGGCTTGTCAGAAAAGGAAAGGCAAAAACAACAGGAAGCTTTTCTCTACGACGAAAGTCCAGTCATTGTGGCGACGAATGCCTTTGGAATGGGCATTAACAAGCCGAATGTGCGCTACGTCATTCATTATTCAGTACCGGGCAATATTGAAGCATACTACCAAGAAATTGGCCGCGCCGGTCGTGATGGTTTGCCAGCTGAAGCAATTTTGCTGTATGCACCTCAGGATATCCATCTGCAAGAATTCTTCGTGCAAAAATCAGAAGGTTCCGAAGCTTACAAGCAAAATGAATACGATAAAATTCGTGAAATGAATGCGTATGCGAATACCCAAACGTGTCTCCCACGCTATTTGTTGCAATATTTTGGTGAGACAGTAACACAAGACTGTGGTCGGTGTTCGAACTGTTTAGATAAGCGAGAATTAGTTGATGTGACGGTAGATGCACAAAAAGTCTTAGCTAATGTTATGCGCATGAATCAGCGTTTTGGCAAGACAATGGTTGCCAAAGTGTTGAAAGGTTCTAATGATGCGAGTGTGAAAAAGTATGAGTATTTGCGTGACTTACCCACATTTGGTCTGATGAAAGAGCGCACTTTGAAAGATTTAACTCAGTTTATTGATTATTTGACGGCTGACGGCTACTTGCGTTTTGAAGGGTCAGAGTATCCGGTGTTAAAGGTCACTAAACTTGGCGCCGATGTCCTTAAAGGACAGGGAAATGTTACCAAACGATTGGAAAAGGTTCGTATTCTTCGTCAATCAGCGACGCAAGAGGGCTTGAAATTGTCAGATGATGATAATCGCTTGTTCGCTCAGTTGAAAGAAAAGCGCTTAGTATTGGCGCGTGAAGCCGGTATTCCGCCGTTCTTAATTTTCTCCGATAAAACGCTCATGGCCATGGCTCAAAATCGGCCACAAACAGACGAAGCATTTTTGGCCATTTCTGGTGTTGGTGAAAAAAAGTTTGATATTTACCATGATGATTTTGCCGCTGTGATTAATGATTATGTTGTTAGCTAAAAAGTCGTGAGATGTTCAAATCTCATGAGCTTTTGATTTTATGATGATTAAATATCAATATGATGATAATTTGTGATTAAAAAAGCATTGATACTAACAAAATTATTGACAATAAATAAGAATTATCTTAAAATAATGATAAGTTAATAAATCAATGAAGCGAAGAGTAGATAAGGCGTGGCAATATAGCGAGTCGGGATAGTGAAAGCCGGTATGACGCAATTTATTGAAGATGAACGTGGATGATGTCGTATGGTGCAAGCTGTGCGTCCGGATGAACACCGTTATCGTGATGAGTGCACATTGTGCTGAATTTGGGTGGTACCACGTTTTGACGTCCCTGTTAATCTTAGGATTAACAGGGACTTTTCATTTTTAACGACTAAAAAAAGAAAGAAGAAGTATAATGATTAGTAGACATCTCGTTTTACAGACTGACTTTGGCCTGCAAGATGGTGCGGTAAGCTCAATGCGTGGCGTTGCCTACGGCGTGGCTGATAACATTGTCGTCAGTGACTTAACCCATGGGATCACGCCTTTTAATATATTTGAAGGATCCTTTCGACTGTTCCAGACATTTCGCTATTGGCAAGCTGGTACGGTATTTGTTTCGGTAGTTGATCCCGGCGTGGGGTCCAATCGGCTATCTATCATTGCTAAGACAACAACAGGGCATTATATTGTGACACCAGATAATGGTACTTTGTCTCATTTATTAACTAATGGTTTGATTGAAAGCGCACGTGTGATTGACGAAACAACGCAACGGTTGCCGGGATCAGAAAAATCAGCGACGTTCCACGGGCGCGATATTTATGCTTTTAATGGGGCCAAATTAGCTAGTGGGCAGACACAATTTGAGGATTATCATCAGAGTGTGTCAGTAGATGATTTAGTACGTTTGCCAATTACACCGGGGCGTTATCAAGAAACGCAGTACGGACAGCCACAACTCGTTGGTAACATTGATATTACCGATGTTAACTTTGGCTCACTATGGTCTAACATTCCTATCAGTGAGTTTGAGAAGCTGAATCTGGTATATGGTGATACTTTGCGTGTTCAGATAACGCATCATGATCATGTTTTGTTTGATGAGGTCTTGCCTTATGTGCATACCTTTACAGATGTTAATCCGGGAGAACCGTTGATTTATATTGACTCGGTGTATACAGTTGCTTTTGGCGTCCACACTGGTAGTTTTGAGCAGACGTATCACGTTGGTGCTGGTCAAAATTGGGCGGTCGTACTTACCAAAGAAGCACAGTAGATGATAGAATAATTAGGAGAAAAACGATGAGTGAACAACGCAAAAAATCAGGACTATCTGTACGGGCAGTAGTCGCAACTGGAATCGGCGCAGCAGTTTTCTTCATTTTGATGAAGTATATTGCGATTCCAACAGGTGTTCCTAACACCAACGTTAACGTGGCTGAAGGCTGGTTGGCTTTGATAGCTGGGTTATTTGGACCAGTAGTTGGCTTTTTAGTGGGTATTATCGGGCATACGTTGACTGATGCCACTTATGGTGCGCCTTGGTGGTCATGGGTGTTGGCAGATGGTGTTTTTGGCTTACTGCTTGGCTTGAGCAAACGCTTTTTAGATTTGCAAGGTGGGGATTTAACGGCTAAAAAGCTGATTCAATTCAACGTTTGGCAAATTGTTGCCAACGTTGTGTCATGGGTAGTGATTGCCCCAATTGGCGATATTT
The DNA here is from genome assembly GCF_002095565.1 of Leuconostoc sp. BM2. Taxonomy (NCBI): domain Bacteria; kingdom Bacillati; phylum Bacillota; class Bacilli; order Lactobacillales; family Lactobacillaceae; genus Leuconostoc; species Leuconostoc sp. BM2. Next base: position 19,588 of record NZ_MOWQ01000011.1, read on the forward strand.
TAATTTATAAGCAGCCAGCTAACAAAGTCTTTTTGCAAGGCATTGTGGCAGCAATTGTGAATATTTTGTCAGTGGCAATCATTGGCTCAATTTTAATTGTGGCTTATGTGAAGTCACGTCCCAAAAAGAGTTCGTTACGTAGCGAATAGTTCTCATGCGGCAGTTGCCGCGTACATAGGAGTCATCATGCCGGAACCGTTAATTGATTTTCAACATGTCACATTTAAATACAATGCACAAGCCGAACCAACTTTACATGACGTGAGTTTTCAGATTTATCCGGGTGAAAAGGTTTTGATTGCTGGTGCCTCAGGCTCTGGTAAAACCACATTGTTGCGGTTGCTTAATGGCTTGATTCCTCAAGCTTATCAGGGAGATGTGACAGGTCAATTATTATTAAATGGCAAAAATATTTTGGATCAATCTCTATTTGAACTCTCTTTACAAGCTGGAACTGTTTTACAGGATGCAGATGCGCAGTTTGTTGGTATGACTGTGGCTGAAGATATCGCTTTTGCATTGGAAAATGATACACAACCGGTGAACAATATCAAACAAAAAGTTGCAAAGTGGGCGCAACGTTTTGGTCTAGGGGAACGCCTGAATTTGGCACCACAAGATTTATCAGGTGGGCAAAAGCAACGCACTGCAATGGCTGGTGTGTTAATTGACGACGGAAAGTTGCTGTTATTTGACGAACCTTTGGCGAGTTTGGACCCAGCTGCTGGACATGCTGCTATGAAAATGATTGCTGAATTGCAGGCTGAACGTGATTTGACAGTGGTCATCATTGAACATCGTATTGAAGAAGTGCTGGGGGCAGATATTGACCGTGTAATTGTAATGTCTGACGGTAAAATTGTTGCGAATGGCACACCAGACGAGATCGTACAAGCTGGCGTATTACTGGATAATGGGCTAGATGAGCCACTTTATGTGCAATTGTTGCGCCAAGCTGGTGTGGCGATTACCAATTTGCCACATGTGTCTGATTTGGATCAAATTGATGTGACACCATATCGTGGACAAATTGCAGCTATTGGTCAATCTGTAACACCAGCCAAACTTGCCGATCCACAACTAATCATTCAAAATGTTTCATTTGGTTACAGTGCGGGACAACCATTGTTCAACGCGTTGTCAACGACAATCCACACCGGTGAAATTCTCGGCATTGTCGGTAAGAATGGTTCTGTTAAAACGACATTATCACATTTACTAACAGGATTTTTACAACCAAGTAGTGGTGATGTTTTATTGCATGGCGAGTCTGTCTTAGGGCAATCAATTAAAGAACGCGCCGACCACATTGGCTACGTGTTGCAAAATCCCAACCACATGATTACGAAATCAACAGTTTATGATGAAGTTGCCAGTGGTTTGATATTACGCCAAGTCGATGCTGACACAATTGAACAACGTGTGCGTGATATGCTCAAATTAGTTGATTTAGATGGCATGCGCCACTGGCCAATTTCCGCACTTAGTTTTGGTCAGAAGAAGCGATTGACGATTGCTGCTGTCTTAGTCTTACAACCGGAAATTTTAATTTTGGACGAACCAACAGCTGGACAAGATGCGACGCATACTGCTCAGCTACTGACTTTTTTGCAGAAAATCAATGCCCAACAGCAGACTACAATAATTATCATCACGCACGACATGCATTTGCTGGCAAATTTTGTCCAGCGTGTGTTGGTTATTGTTGACGGCCAGCTACTAGCAGAAACTACGCCGGCTGAATTATTGGCCGACGAAAAGCTGGTCACAGCAGCAAGCTTGCGGACAACGAGTATCTATCGTTTGGCGAAACGATTGGCGATTAATCAACCGGAAAAACTCAATGCTGCGATAAGGAAGTAATATGAACAATTCGTTATTTGGATACAAAGCGCGTGATACATGGATGAACCAAACAACTGGCACAGCTAAGCTAGTTGGTTTTTTGGCGTTGACAACAGTTGGTATGGTTTCTTACGATACGCGTTTTCTCGTGGCACTGGTTATTTTATCTTTTATACTGATTAAGGTTTCGCACATTCAATATCGCGAATATGCCTTGTTATTGAAACTAGTGATTTTTATTGGGGTCCTTAATTTAATTATGATTACAGTTTTAGCGCCACAATACGGTGCAGAATTGTATGGCTCAAAACACGTCCTATTTGGTACTGGCTATTGGACAATCACACAAGAGCAGTTGTTTTATGAATTAAATCTACTATTAAAGTATGTTTTTTCATTTCCATTATCAATTGTATTGTTATTTACGACTAATCCAAGCGAGTTTGCCTCTGGCTTAAACAAAATTGGGGTGCCGTACAAAGTGTCTTACGCAGTTGCCCTGACACTTCGTTATATTCCTGATGTTCAAAGTGATTACCACACAATCAGTTTGGCGCAACAGGCGCGTGGCTATGAAATTTCTAAAAAAGCATCCTTAACAAAACGTATGAAAGGCGCTGTGCAAATTATTTTACCATTAGTTTTTTCTAGTTTAGATCGCATTGATACGATTAGTCAGGCAATGGAATTACGACGCTTTGGCCGGTATAATAAACGTACTTGGTATCAAGATCAAAAATTTTCTGGTCGTGACTTTGGCATGATAATTGGTACATTAATCATTGTCGCGATTGGTATTTTGTTAGTATTTCAAAATGGGGGGCGCTTGTGGAATCCATTCAATTAACATCATCACAGTGGCAAGAAAATGCCCAACAGTATCAACCAGCTTTAATGGCTGATTTGCTTCAATTTTTGGCTATTCCATCAGTGCTTGATCCAACAACAGCTAATATCCAACGCCCGTTTGGCACAGGCATTGATATGGCACTCAAATTTATTAGTGATATAGCGCAGCGTGACGGTTTCAAAGTCAATCGGGTGGCTGATAACATGATTGTTGTTGTTGACTATGGTCCGGAAGACGCGTCGGAAACCGTAGGGGTATTATCGCATGTTGATGTTGTTCCCGCAGGGGATGCGTGGACGGTGACACTGCCATTTAGTCCCAAAATTGAAGGCAATCGACTGTACGGGCGTGGTTCTCACGATATGAAAGCCGACCTGCTAGCTGCCTATTATGCGGTAAAGCAGCTCAAAGATATGGGATTTCAACCCAAACGAAAAATACGGTTGATTTTCGGGAGTGATGAGGAGTCAGATTGGCGTGATATGCAGGCCTACTTAAGCGAAGTTGGCGAGCCAACATTAGGATTTTCACCGGACGGAGCATTTCCAGTCGTACCGGGTGAAAAGGGTGTGCTAACATTGGCGACCAAATTTCAAGGCGTCACGACAAGCGCATGGCAATTGCATCATTTTCATGCTGGTGAACGTGATAATGTCGTACCGGGCATGGCCACAGCTGATATCGAGCTACCAAGTCAGGTTGACATCAACGGTTTTTTGGGCGCCTATGAGCGTTATTTGAATGACACACCAATAATTTCTGGTGTTGGTCAATATGATGATGGGCATATCTTATTAACGTTATACGGAAAGTCAGCTCATGGCGCTTATCCTGAAACTGGATTGAATGCTGGAACGTACTTGGCCCATTTTTTGGTCGATTATGGTTTCAATCAGCAAGCCCATGCATTTTTGGAATTTTTGGGGATTGCTAACCACCAAAATGTTTTCGGTGAGAAACTGGGACTAGTGTATCACGATGACATTATGGGTGATTTGACGCTAAATATTGGGCAAATGACGTTTAATAAAAACGCTGAATCAGAAATCAGAATCAATTTTAGATATCCAATGGGTATTACTGAGACGGCGATTTTGACACAGGTACAACGACACATGGGTGATTTGGTCGGCAAAACATTTAAGCAAGAGTCCTTTGGTAATCAACCACACATGGTCGATTTGAACGATCCAATTGTGACGACACTAGAAAATGTTTATGCCGAACATACACACACAGTTAAGCAATACAAAATTTCTAATGGCGGTTCATATGCGCGTTTGCTCAAGCGTGGTGTTGCTTTTGGTGGTCAATTCCCAGATGTACCGGTCATGAGCCACCAACCCAATGAGTACGTATTGATTGACAATATTCCTAAGACCCAATCAATTTTTGCTCATGCGTTATATGAAATTTCTCGGTAAAATTGAATCATAAGTAAAAATTCAACACAAACCGTAAAATAAGTTACCTGTGGAAATAATTTTGCGAAACACTTGATAATAATAGGCGATATGTAGTATCATTAATACCTGTGAATGCATAAAATTATGCGTGCACTCCTTGCAGCTAAGGCTGCCAGAGACCAAAAGGAGGAAATACAATGGCTACATCATACGAATTGACTTATATTGTTCGCCCTGATTTGGATGCGGATGCTAAAAAGACGCTTGTTGAGCGTTTTGACGGCATTTTGACAAACAACGGTGCAACAATTCAAAAGTCAGCAGATTGGGCAACACGCCGCTTTGCTTACGAAATTGCTGGTTACCGTGAAGGTACTTACCACATTATCAACTTCACAGCTGAAGGCGATGCTGCTACTAATGAATTTGATCGTTTGGCTAAGATCTCACAAGATATCTTACGTCACATGATTGTTAAGCGCGACGCAGAGTAATCTGAATTTCCACTGGGAAAGGAGCTTTTAAATGATTAATCGAGTAGTATTGATTGGGCGATTGACCCGCGATGTGGAATTACGTTATACCCAATCGGGTGTAGCTGTCGGCACGTTTAGCTTGGCGGTTAACCGTCAGTTCACTAACGCGAGTGGTGAACGTGAAGCTGACTTTATTAACGCAGTTATTTGGCGTAAAGCAGCTGAAAACTTTGCTAACTTTACTGGAAAAGGCGCACTTGTTGCGATTGAAGGTCGTTTGCAAACAAGAAATTATGAAAACAACGCAGGTCAACGTGTTTACGTGACTGAAGTTGTTGCGGATAATTTCTCATTACTAGAATCCCGTGCAGAAAGTGAAAAGCGTCGTGCACAAAACGGCTCTTCTAACAGCAATGCGGGTAGCTATAATAATGGCTCAAATGACCATTCATTTGGCGGTAATGATAATTCGTTTAGTGGTGTTGATCCCTTTGCTAGTGCGAACCAAGGTTCAGCTAATAAGTCAGCAACATCTGAAAACGATGCCCCTAACCCATTTGCGGCTAGTGGCAACACTGAAATTGATATATCAGATGATGATTTACCATTTTAAATTAAATTAAACACTAAGAAAGGAGCTTTATTATGTCAGAACAAAACTCACGTCCACAAAACTCTGAACGTCCACAACGTTCACGTCGTCCACAAGGCGGCCCACGTCGTCGTCGTAAGGTTGATTTTATCGCTGCTAATCACATCGAATACATCGACTACAAGAACACTGAATTGTTGGAGCGTTTCATTTCAGAACGTGGTAAGATTTTGCCACGTCGTGTAACTGGTACTTCTGCCAAGAACCAACGCAAGGTAACAACTGCTATCAAGCGTGCGCGTATCATGGCTTTGTTGCCTTTCGTTACGGAAGACTAATTCAGCTTAAAACCCAAGAAATGATTCTTGGGTTTTTTTGTTGTATTTTTTAACCAGACCATCTCATTTTAACCACAGGCCACCCTGTGGTAAAATAGTAGATATGAAAGTTACGAGGAGTAACGCGTGAAACGATTTTTTAATTTTAAAAACTTACCTATTTTTTTCCAAAACACAAAACTAGGCACGGTTGCCTTGCTGCTGTTAGTAGCGAGTGTGATGAGTGTTGTTTTTGCGGTGGCTATTAACTGGATATTTGGTTTAATTTGGTTGGTGGTAGTTGTGATTGGGCTTGTCTTCAGTGGGCAAGCGTTCAAAGAGGTTAGCGAAAACGCACAGGAATACTTATCAGGATTAGGTTATCGTATTGCCCGTAGTGAACAAGAAGCTTTGATTCGTATGCCAATTGGTATTATATTACTGAACCAAGACCAAAAAATTGACTGGATTAACCCCTATATGCAGTCTTATTTGGACAAAAGAGATGTGCTAGGTTTGGAATTATCAGAACTTGATGGTACGCTTGCACAGGAAATTAACAGTTATGCTGATTCGTCTGACACGAATACCATTACTTGGCAAGAGCGACAATTTTCATTATTTGTTCAACAAAATTTACGGGTTATTTATTTAATGGACATCAGTGAATATGCTGCCATTGCTAAACAATATGAGGATCATCAATTGTTCAGCGGTCTGGTATCGGTGGATAATTATGAGGAAGTAACTGAGGGGATGAGTGAATCAGAGACCTCAACGTTACGAACATTTGTCACGCGCTCACTGTCTGATTGGGCAGCAGATCATCAAATCTATATTCGTCGCTTAAACACAGTGCATTACGTAATGTTTGGTTATCAATCCGCCTTGGAAGAGGCAGAAGCTGACAAATTCAGTGTTTTGAAAGCAATTCGTGAAGCGACTGCCCAACAAAACTTACCGGTGACTTTATCAATTGGTATTGCGTATGGCACGCCAGATATTAATCAGCTGGCAAAACTAGCTCAAACCAATCTTGATTTGGCATTGGGGCGTGGCGGCGATCAAGTCGTCGTTAAGGCTGAGGATTCGGCGGCACGTTTTTACGGTGGTGCTACCAATCCTATGGAAAAGCGAACTCGCGTCCGTGCACGTATGGTTTCACAGACCATTTCTGAATTAATTGAACAAGCTGATAACATTATGATCGCTGGTCATGTGATGCCAGATTTGGATTCAGTAGGTGCTGGATTGGGTGTGTGGCGACTAGCCCAGACCAAAAACAAACCGGCGTTTCTCGTGATAGATGAAAAGCAGGTATACAGTGATATCAAATTATTACTGGCCGAACTTAGAAAAAGTCCTGCTGACTTTGTGGCACCCGGATCAAATATTAATGATTCCATTATTGATGAAACGCGCGCGCTTAAATTAGTACGCGATAATACTTTACTCGTTTTGGTTGATCACGCTAACACTAATATATCGGGTGCATCACAATTATTGGCACGACTAGGAAATCGTGTTGTTGTTATTGACCATCACCGTCTGGCTGAGCAAGGGTTAAAAGATAAACCGTTAATGTCTTATATTGAACCATACGCTTCATCAACTTCGGAGTTAGTGGTTGAATTGCTGCAGTATCAAGATCAATCAAATGCGCCAATTACAAAAATTGAAGCCACAGCGATGCTTGGTGGTATCCAAATTGACACAAAGAACTTTACTTTACGTACTGGCTCACGTACTTTTGATGCAGCAAGTTATTTGCGTGCCAACGGTGCAGATAGTAACTTAATTCAGTCATTCATGAAAGAAAAGTTTACGGATTTCAAAGCACGAACTCACTTAATTAACTTAGCGGAAATTCAGGATGGCAATGCGATTGTGACTGGTGAAAACCAAAATAATTATTCAGGGTTAATTACAGCTCAGGCAGCAGATGAACTATTACAAATTAGTGGTGTTGATGCTTCATTTGTGATTACTAAACGTCAAGATGGGCGTGTCGGAATTTCTGCACGTTCAACTGGTGATCGTAATGTTCAACGCGTGATGGAGGCTCTAGGTGGTGGTGGTCATTTGTCCAATGCTGCTACTCAAATTGCTGACGTCACGACTGATGAAGTGAAGGAACAATTATTAGACGTATTGGCTGAGCAAAAAGAAGAATGAGGTTTTAAAATGAAAGTTGTATTTTTAGAAGATGTTAAAGGTCGCGGTAAAAAAGGTGAAGTCAAGGAAGTTCCTGATGGCTACGCCAATAATTTTTTGATAAAAAATAAAAAAGCTGAACCAGCGACGGGGAAGAATTTAGGTGCTGTTAAGGGTCGTCAAAAGGCTGAAGCAAAGGCATCTGCGGAAGAACTAGCAGATGCGCAAAAGTTAGCTCAGTTCTTTGAGGACGAGAAGACAGTCGTTGAATTGACTGGTAAGTCCGGTGCAGATGGCCGTTTATTTGGTGCAATATCAACCAAACAAATTGCTGCCGGACTTGAAAAACAATATAAAATTAAAATTGACAAACGTAAGATGGTTTTAAACCAGCCAATTCATGCTTTGGGATATACGAATGTCCCTGTTAAGCTTCATCGTCAAGTGACAGCTAACTTGCGTGTGCATGTGAGCGAGGGTTAAGATGGATAATCCGGTATCAAATGAATATCGGCAGGTGCCACAGGATATTGACGCTGAACGAGCAGTGCTTGGCGCCATCTTTTTTGATGTCAAATCAGAGAACGCCATGATTGAGGCGAGTGCGATTTTGGCGCCGGAAGATTTCTATCGACAAGCGAACCAAACGATTTTTAAGGCGATGCAATCCTTGGTTGAGGACAACCGCCCCATTGATATGTTGACACTGCAAGACAAATTAAATAGCATGCAACAACTTGACAATGTTGGTGGCATGTCCTATTTGGCAGAAATATCTGAGTCAACGGCATCTTCAGCTAACTTAAAACACTATGCCAATATTGTTCGAGAAAAGGCGATTTTACGCAAAATGATTGATACGTTAACGCGTAGCATGTCATTAGCCTACGACGCGTCAGAACCAAGTGAAGATTTATTAGATCAATTATCACGTAGCATTGATACTATTGCCGAGAATAGAGGTAGTGAGGATTTTCGAAAAATTAAAGATGTCATTCGGGAATATCAAGCTAATCTAGACGAGGCTGTGAAAAACGATAGTGATGTGGTTGGGTTATCCACAGGATTTCCAGAAATGGATAAAATAACACACGGTTTTCGTAATGATCAAATGATCGTTTTTGGTGCTCGCCCGGCAGTCGGTAAAACAGCTTTTGTACTTAACATTGCGCGTAATGTTGCCAAGAATGAACAAGTGCCAGTAGTTATTTTTGAAATGGAAATGAGTGCGACCGACATTGTTGGCCGTTTATTAGCTGGCGAAGGATCTATTGATTCTAACCATTTGACAACTGGGCAAATGACGCAAGAAGATTGGCAAGCACTCACATTGGCTATGCAATCTTTGGCACAAATGCAAATCTACATGGACGATACCGCAGGCATTAAAATCAATCAAATTAGTGCAAAACTGCATCAACTTGAACGTGATTTGTTGAATGAAATGTCACCAGAAGATCGCGTCCAAAATCCGCATCCAATCGGACTCGTTGTCATTGATTATTTAGGCTTGATTGAGTCAAACAACACCGAAAGCCGCCAACAAGCAGTTTCTGAAGTGTCAAGATCAATCAAAAAGTTAGCAAAAGAATTAAGTACGCCAATCATAGCGCTCGCTCAATTGAGCCGTGGCGTGGAACAACGTACAGATAAACGTCCAATTCTTTCTGACTTGCGTGATTCAGGTTCTATCGAACAAGATGCTGATATTGTTGCTTTCCTGTATCGTGATGATTATTCTCGTGATGACGGTGAAGACGGCGAAGGGGATCCCCGTGAAGAACAAGAAGCAGTGCCGATTGAAGTGATTTTTGAAAAGAATCGTGCTGGTGCACGAGGGACTGCGACATTAATGTTTAACAAGCCAACTTTCAAATTTAATGCCATGGCGCCATTATATCGTGATGGTATGAATGCTGGCGTTCCTGATATGAGTTCTGGTTGGTAAAAAAAGCGCGAATGCGCTTTTTTTATTGGAAAAATATAAATTTGATGGTAGTGATGATTACAATGAGTGTCAGATAAAAAGGTGTTCCTCGCCAAAAATTTTGCCAGTCAGCTTGAGAAAGATGAAATCCCAACAACAGACTGACTAAAATGAAGACAATAATGATATTTCTAATGTGCCAACCAGTAATCCAGCCAAAGGATAACAAGAACCAAATAGTTAGGCATATACCAAGAATGGGTGCTAAACTAATAAAAAAATTGCCTAGGCGTTGATAATAGCTTTTTGGATTATATTCACGATTAACATAACCTAATATGCCGTCCTCACTAATTTGCCAGAGACAAAAGCTGACAATGTGATGCCGAAAAATCAAGGCGACAGTCAAGTGGCTTAATTCGTGTATTACGACGCCAAAAAAGCTTAAGATAGCCGTAAGATTATGACCTAGTCGCTGATTGAGTTGATCTGTCAAATAGGATGAGAGACTACCTACTAAATAAACAATAATAATTGGTAGGATAAAGAAAAAAAGCAGTTGCTCGCCCACCATATTTAGCCAATCAGTCATGTTCTAGTAAATCTACGAATGAGGCACCAACCAGTAATGCAACATCTACGGGATTAATTTTGTCAGAGCGACCTAATTCACCACCACTTACCAAAATGTACGGTGCATTTTGAGCAGTTTGCTCGAAGAAAATTGGGAAGTGCTTATTTTGCCAAATACCGACAGGATTATTGGCCCCGTGAATGTAGCCAGTTGTTTTTTGCAATATTTTTAATGGCAACATGCTGACTTTTTTATTACCAGAAGCTGCCGCTAACTTTTTTAACGATAGATGTGATGTAATAGGGAGCACAGCAACAATTGGACCAGTTTTATCACCTTCTGCGGCTAAGGTCTTATAAATATCATCATGTTTCACGTGAAACGTTTCTAAAATAGCATCACGTTCGGCTTCTGATTTGTCAATAATGTTGAGAGACAGCGCTTCGTATGGAATGTTATGCTTATCCATTACCTGCTCGGGCAATGTTTTTTTCATTTTCTTTTTACTCATGCTCATATTTTACCACAATTGGAACAACCAATGAAATGACTGGTCAGACCAATATGTGATATACTTATTAACATTATGTCAGAACCTATCTATGTTACCGTACAAGCGGACTTAAAACAAAAAATTTATCAAGGCGAATTTGCTAATTTGAAACTTCCAGATGAGCGATCATTAGCTGAACAGTATGATGTTTCACGTTCGTCAATCAAAAGAGCGCTCAATGTGCTTGTTCAACAAGGGGTCATTTTCAAAAAACGTGGCAGTGGTACTTTTGTCAATCCATTATATTTGAAGAACCACGCTATTTTCCAACATGAAGGATCAAATCTTGGTGTCTCTGATTCTTTTCGTGTCGACGGCAAAGCACCGGCAATTGAATTAATAGATTTCAAGGTCATCCCAGCAACGCCAGAGCAGCAACAAGCACTTTTCTTAAATGAGGGTGACTTTGTTTATGAAATAAAACGGTTACGTCGTTTGGAAGGTGTGCCATTTATGATTGAGCGTGGTTATGTGCCGATTAGCGTTTTACCAGGTCTGAATCGTGATATTGTTTCAGGTTCAGTTTATGAATATATTGAAAAAAATAAACACCGTTCAGTTACAAAGTCGTTTATGACAATTATGGCAGAACCATCAACTGAAGAAGATCAGAAGCTATTAAAATTATCGGAAAAAGAGCCAGTTGGGATTATGGAAGGTATTTTTTTCATGGATGATGGTACGCCACTTGAATTTTCAACAATGCGCTTGCACTATAAATATCTTCGTTATAATGCCTTTGTCAGTCTTGACTCAGAATGAAATACTGCATTTAGCAGTTTTTTTTTAGAGTCCAAAAAATTGGACCGTACCAAAATCTTATCTGCGCCAACCAAAAAAACAATAGACCAGAACCAATCTAATCTTTCTTCTTGAACTCACTACTAAAATCAGTTATACTGTAAGAGTAAATAACGGAAATAGGTTCGTGGTTTACGATTCTCTCAAAAAATAAGGAGTACTTAATCTCATGGCAGATTTCGATTCAAAAGAGTACTTAGAACTCGTTGATAAGTGGTGGCGTGCAACCAACTACTTGTCAGCTGGGATGATCTTCTTGAAGAGTAACCCACTGTTCTCAGTAACAAACACACCAATCCAAGCCGAAGACGTTAAAGTAAAGCCAATCGGTCACTGGGGAACCATTTCAGGTCAAACATTCTTGTATGCACATGCAAACCGCTTGATCAACAAGTATGATTTGAACATGTTCTATATCGGTGGTCCAGGTCACGGTGGTCAAGTTATGGTCACAAACGCTTATTTGGATGGCGAATATACAGAGGATTACCCAGAAATCACACAAGATTTGGCAGGTATGAGCCGTTTGTTCAAGCGCTTCTCATTCCCAGGTGGAATCGGATCGCACATGACAGCTCAAACACCAGGTTCACTGCATGAAGGTGGTGAATTAGGTTATTCATTATCACACGCCTTTGGTGCCGTTTTGGACAACCCAGACCAAATTGCTTTTGCAGTTGTTGGTGATGGTGAAGCCGAAACTGGTCCATCAATGACATCATGGCACTCAACAAAGTTCTTGAACGCCAAGAACGATGGTGCCGTATTGCCAATTTTGGATTTGAACGGCTTTAAGATTTCTAACCCAACAATCTTCTCACGTATGTCTGATGAAGAAATCACAAAGTTCTTTGAAGGTTTGGGTTATTCACCACGCTTCATCGAAAACGATGATATTCATGACTACACTGCTTATCACGAATTAGCAGCTAAGGTCTTGGATCAAGCAATTGAAGATATCCAAGCTATCCAAAAGGATGCGCGTGAAAACGGTAAGTACCAAGATGGTACAATTCCTGCATGGCCAGTTATCATTGCTCGTTTGCCAAAGGGTTGGGGTGGTCCAACACATGATGAGAATGGTGATCCAATCGAAAACTCATTCCGTGCTCACCAAGTGCCATTGCCTCTGGCACAAAACAAGCTTGAAACTTTGACACAATTCGAAGAATGGATGAATTCATACAAGCCAGAAGAATTGTTCAACGCAGACGGTTCATTGAAAGATGAATTGAAGGCAATTGCACCTAAGGGTGACAAGCGCATGTCAGCTAACCCAATTGCTAACGGCGGTCGTCGTCGTGGTGAAAAGGCGCAAGACTTGACTTTGCCTGATTGGCGTCAATTTACCAACGATATCACAGATGATAATCGTGGTACTGAATTGCCAAAGCAAACACAAAACATGGATATGACAACACTTTCAAATTATTTGGAAGAAGTTTCAAAGTTGAATCCAACATCATTCCGCGTGTTTGGTCCTGATGAAACGATGTCAAACCGTTTGTGGAGTCTCTTTAACAGTACTAACCGTCAATGGATGGAAGAAGTTAAAGAGCCAAATGACCAATATGTAGGTCCTGAAGGTCGTATTATTGACTCGCAATTGTCAGAACACCAAGCAGAAGGTTGGTTGGAAGGCTACACATTGACAGGTCGTGTCGGAATCTTTGCTTCATACGAATCATTCCTACGTGTTGTCGACACAATGATTACACAACACTTCAAGTGGTTGCGTCACGCTTCAGAGCAAGCATGGCGTAATGATTACCCATCATTGAACTTGATTGCAACGTCAACGGCGTTCCAACAAGATCACAATGGTTACACTCACCAAGATCCAGGTCTATTGACTCACTTGGCTGAAAAGAAGTCAAACTTCATCCGTGAATACTTGCCAGCCGATGGTAACACATTGTTGGCCGTTCAAGCACGTGCATTCTCAGAACGTCAGAAGGTTAACTTGTTGATTGCTTCAAAACAACCACGTCAACAGTGGTTTACTACTGACGAAGCTGATGTATTGGCTAACGAAGGCTTGAAGATTATAGATTGGGCTTCTACTGCACCTTCTGGTGATGTTGATATTACATTTGCATCTGCTGGTACAGAACCAACAATCGAAACTTTGGCAGCTTTGTGGTTGATTAACCAGGCGTTCCCAGAAGTTAAGTTCCGCTATGTTAACGTTGTTGAATTGCTACGTTTGCAGAAGAAGTCAGAACCTAACATGAACGACGAACGTGAGTTGTCAGACGAAGAATTTAACAAGTTCTTCCAACCTGAAACACCAGTTATCTTTGGCTTCCACGCGTATGAAGATTTGATTGAATCATTCTTCTTCGAGCGTAAGTTTGAAGGTGATGTATACGTTCATGGTTATCGTGAAGATGGTGACATCACAACGACATATGACATGCGTGTTTACTCACACTTGGATCGTTTCCACCAAGCTAAGGAAGCAGCAGAAATCTTGTCAGCAAATGGTAAGATTGATCAAGCAGCCGCTGATACATTTATCGCTAAGATGGATGAAACATTGGCAAAGCATTTCGAAGTCACTCGTAACGAAGGACGTGATATCGAAGAATTCACTGACTGGAAGTGGTCAGCACTTAAGTAAGACAAAGTGCGACTTCACCATGAGTGAGAGATTAAGCGAATCAGATAACTCTGGTTCGCTTTTTGCTTTGCAAATATGTAGAATGGTTGTATTGAGTAAAATTAAGGTGAAAAATCATGTTAAAAAAAGACGGACATACACACATTCCTAATCTAATAGATCACAAAAACAATGACAACTTAGATGATTTAATTGAACGTGCAATCTCACTTGGATTTAAAGAATACACCATCGCTGCAATGGCACCTTTACCAGATGAATCAAATGTGAACCGATCACAGTTAGGTCTCACGTCAGATGATTTGACGACTTACAAATTAGCAGTGGATCGGGTAGCTGATAAGTATCAAAATCAAATCCTTATTAAACGTGCATTTGAAATCAACTACTTTTCGGATTATGAAAATCAAATGCGTCGATTTTTGCGTTCACAAGCAGAGTGGGTAGATGAAGTAATTTTGTCAGTGCACTTTATGCCAGATGATATGGGTATATTGCGTCGTATTGATGATAATGTTGATACCATTAGCAGGTATTTTGCTGAGACGCTAACAACACCTCAGGTGTTCTACCAACGCTATTTTGCATTAATGGCCCAGAGTGTTGAAGCAATTATTGGTGTCAATAAACCTATCCGAATTGCTGATTTTGGTATTATTAAGCGTTTCCAACAGACATTAAATTTACCTGATTTTGATGATAGTATTTACAAACAGATAGGTGATATATTTCAAATGATGGCGACGCGTGACTATCAGTTAGAAATCAATGCTGCTGGATTCAATGACGTTGGTTATGGTGATACCTATCCAGCGTTAGATGTGGCTGCCTCAGCTTTTGATATGGGTATTGACGTTGTTTATAGTTCTCATGCCCAGAGTGTTAGTGAGGTGGGTCAGTTTTTCAATGAAATAGAAGAGGTTATCAAATGAAAAAAGCAGCATTCTTTGACTTTGACGGTACTTTAGCAAATACCGAAAAACTATCAGTATTGGCAACGCAACAAGCATTTAAACAAATAAAATTACCCGTTCCTGACGCGCAAGACATTGTGCATTATCAGGGTGTTCCGATTGAAACATCATTTTCTAAATTAGGTGCTAAAGATTTAAACCCGTCAGAACTGCAGACATTATATACTAATTTTCGTGCCGCTTATCAAAGTGGCGAGTCCGCAGATACAATAACAGTATTTCCGGGAATAGTGTCAGCATTGGCACAACTAAAAAGTGCTGGTGTTGAGATGTTTATTATGACAAGTAAAAAGTCTGCGGTAGCGCAGCGCAATTTAGCGATTCTTAATATTAACCAATATTTTAGCGATATTTACGGTTCTGATCGCGTTGTGGCATTTAAGCCATTACCTGGTGGTTTATTGCAAGCTATGGCAGAGCACCATATTGACGACAGGCAAGCTATAATGATAGGCGATGCAACGTTTGATATTGACGCTGGCAATGCTGCAGGGATTGATACAATTGCAGTTACGTGGGGATCGCATGACCAGGCGATTTTGGAAAAATCTCAGCCTAATTATATCATTAGTGATGCGAAGAAATTAACGGAGATCATTATTCATGAGTGATCAACGTGCTGATAAATTAGGCGAATTATGGGACGTTTATACACGTCAACGACAACTCACTGGGCGAACCCATCGACGTGGTGAACCGCTGGCACAAGGTGATTACCATATGGTTGCTAATGCGCTAGTTTTTAACCAAGACGGGGAATTACTTGTTCAGCAGCGATCGTTCAAAAAAATGGCATTACCAGGTGGCTGGGTTTTGGCGACTGGTGGGTCAGTTTTGCAAGGGGAAACATCATTAGAAGGTATTCAACGAGAGGTTGTCGAAGAATTGGGTGCACAGGCAACGCAATTTGAACGAATTCGGACTAGTTGGGAAAAAGATTGGTTTGATGACTTATATGTCACTAGCATTACTCAGCCATTGGACAGTTTAAAAATTCAAACTTCTGAAGTTGAGCAAGTGACTTGGTTATCAATCAAAGACGCACAAAAAATAAGCAGTGACCCAAATTATTTAGACGACGATATTCTAATAAAAGCACAGCGCATAGCCCTTAATATGATATAATTTATTTTTATTATTTTAAGTATAAATTGTCTGGTGATAAATCACAGGCTCGAGGGAGAAATTATGTCTGATTTTTTTAAATTAGATCGCAATATTCAATTGCGAATTGTGATGATGTTTATCACAATTGCAATCGGTTCTTCAGTGGGCCCAAATATGACAATATATTATGTGGATTATTTTGGTCCTCTTGTAACTGGTATATTATTAGTGGCAGTGCAAGTGGCTGGCTTTTTAGCCGGTCTATATGGTGGTCATTTAGCTGATAATTGGGGCAGAAAACGAGTGATGATTGGTGGCATTACGACCATGACAGTTGGTTATATTCTAGCAGCTGCAATGAATTCACCATTGTACATTAATCCATATCTAACTTTTTTTGGTTTTTTAATGGCGACTTTGGGTATTAGCTTTGCTTCACCAGCAGAAGAAGCAATGATGATTGATGTATCGACATTACAAAATCGTAAATTCATCTATGCCATGATCTATTGGGTCATTAATTTGGCGGTCATGATTGGGGCGGCTTTGGGTGGCTGGTTTTTCAAAACAGCCCGTTTCGAGTTGCTTCTGGGCACAGCATTAGGGGCGCTGTTGAGTTTGGTAATTGTTGTCTTATGGATTACTGAAACTTTTCCCGCCTCAAAGCGTACGGTTCATGGCCAGTCAGTCTGGTCAGTAGTTAAAAGTTATCGAGAAGTTTTTGCCGATAAACGTTATCTTAAGTTTATGATTGCTGCTATCGGAGCGACAGTTATTTTTTCGTCACCTGATTATTATTTAGCAGCGCACCTAGGACAGAGCTTTAATAATACAACTATATTTGGCGTGCAAATTTTCGGTCAACGAATGCTTTCCGTAATTACTGTGACCAACACATTAATGATTGTGTTATTAATGGGAACTATGACTAAGCTTTTTCAAAAGTGGTCAAACATGAAAGCAACTGCCGTAGGAACTGCAATGCAAGGGGCCGGTTTTGCTTTGTCGTTTTTATTGAATGATTTTTGGCCATTATTTTTGGTGGCAATTTTTCTGACATTAGGTGAAATGATTGTGACACCAGCGCAGCAGTCATTGCGCGCGGAAATGATGAATCAGCAAAAAATTGGTACTTATAGTGGTTTTAGTGCCGCAATGCGACCAGTAGGTTTTATTATTTCATCTGCGATTGTAAGTGTTTCCGCGTTTATCGGCAATGTCGGCGCCGCAATTATTTTGTTGATTGCAACGGGCATCAGCATTTGGTTTACGTATTTATCTGTTGTGATGTTGCGTGAAAAAAGAACAGTTTAATTAATAAAATAGTAATCCATGTTTTGAAAGCGATTACTTTTTGCTATAATGTAGTTACACTAAAATTGGAGCTCAGACATGTCAGAAATAAAAATTGTGTCCATTGATATTGATGGCACGCTATTAAACGATGATCGACAAATTACACCTGACGTGAAGTCAGCTATCCAAGCAGCCATGGCACAAGGCGTTAAAATTGTGATTACAACAGGACGTCCTTTACCAGGTGTGCAAGATATTTTAGATCAGTTAGAAATTGCCGGTAGTGAGCAATTTGTCATTACACATAATGGTGGTTTAATGCAAACTGCTGATGGTTCTCGCATTCTCTTTCAAGCAGCACTGCGTTTATCGGAATATCAGCAAATTAATGATTTCATGCGCGAACAAAACACATATATTCAGGCAGAAAGTCAAAATGCTGCTTATACAACCAACCATCTGGTTCACCGATGGGCGAGCTTTGAAAATGCTTTAGTCAAATTACCATTGCACGTCGTTGACGATATCAACGATTTGGCAAAAGTTGAAATCATTAAAGGCATTGCCAACGATGAGTCTGATGCATTAGACCATGTTCAGTCACTGATTCCAACAGTGATTACTGAATCAGTTTCCGTTATTCGATCAACTGCTAATAATTTGGAATTTATTAATAAGAAGGCTTCAAAAGGTAATGCCTTAGCTGCGCTTGCACAGTCCCTTAATATTGATATTGAAGATACAATGGCAATTGGTGATCAAGAAAATGATTTTTCAATGATTGAAGTCGCGGGTCTGGGCGTTGCTATGGGTAATGCTATTAAAAAGATTAAAGACATTGCTGATGTTGAGACAGTTTCCAATAATGAATCCGGCGTTGCAAGAGCACTTGAGAAGTATGTTCTAAAATAGTGCCATCTAAAAATGATTACTGATATAAGCCAAGGAGGCAGAAGATGAAAGTTACATTAAGTGGAAAAGAAGTTGAGTTAGAAGGGGAACCAACAAAAGTTGGTGAGGCAATGCCACACTTCAAGTTGCTGGACCAATCAGGTGAAAAAGTTAAAACGGCTGATTTATTAGGTAAAGTCACGCTTATTTCTGTTGTACCAGATCTAAACACTGATACATGTTCACTGCAAACACGCCATTTTAATCAAACTGTTGATCAATTCGATGGTGTTAATTTCATCACTGTATCAACAAACACAGTTGCTGAACAACGCGATTGGTGTGCTGCAGAAGGTGTGCACAATTTGAGAATGTTGTCAGATGAACAAGAATCATTTGGCTATGCAACAAAGTTATATGTGCCAGATACTGGCTTTGACACACGTGCTGTTTATATTTTGGATGCAACAGGTACTGTGATTTATGCACAAATTGTACCGGAAATTTCTGAAGAGCCTGACTATGATGATGCCCTACAAGCCTTATCAAAAGCTTTAGAAGCATAAATATGGTAATTTTAATCGACGATTGCAGTTTCATCTGTGGTCGTTTTATTCTGGCATAATAAACTGACTTTAAAATTCGGTTAGCTATGTATTTAAGACGTTTTTTTTGATAGAATGGGTGTAGTAGTGATATTTTACCTATAAAAATTTGGAGTTAGACATGCCGGAACCTAAATTGAAACTTTTTTCGTTGAGTTCAAATGAACCACTTGCTCAAAAAATCGCTGATTCAGTGGGCGTGCCATTGAGTGAAATTTCTGTTAAACGCTTTGCTGACGGTGAGGTGCAAATTAACATTGAAGAAAGTATTCGTGGTGATAATGTATTTGTGATTCAGTCCACTTCTGCGCCTGTCAATGATAATTTGATGGAGCTGTTGATTATGATTGATGCCTTGCGTCGAGCTAGCGCTAATCAAATTAATGTTGTATTACCTTATTATGGTTATGCACGTCAAGACCGTAAAGCACGCTCTCGCGAACCAATTACTGCCAAGCTTGTCGCTAATATGCTGGAACGTGCTGGCGCAACGCGTGTGCTGGCACTCGATTTGCATGCTGCCCAAATTCAAGGATTTTTTGATATTCCAATGGATCATTTACAAGGGGCACCCTTATTAGCTGATTATTTGATTGAGTCAGGTATAGCTAACAAGCAAAATTCGGTTGTTGTCTCACCAGATCATGGTGGTATGACACGTGCGCGTAACCTTAACAACATGTTAGGATTAGAATCACCAGTGGCGGTCATTGATAAGCGCAGACCAAAGCCAAATGTTGCTGAAATTGGCAGCATTGTTGGTGATGTCGCAGGTAAAACTGCCATTATGATTGATGATATGATTGATACAGCAGGAACCATTACTCAGGGTGCACAATTAATCATGTCTCATGGGGCTAAAGAGGTTTATGTTGTGGCCTCACACGCTGTATTTTCAGGTCCAGCAGTGGAACGCTTGCAAAATTCAGTGTTCACAAAGGTTATTTTGACAGATTCAATTAATTTACCAGAAGAAAAGAAGTTTGAAAAACTAGAAATTGTTTCTGTTGGTGAGTTAATTGGTGAAGCTATTCGTCGCATCAGTAACAATGAAGCCATTAGTTCTCTTTTCAAAACACGTTTCCATCGCAGAAGTCATTAAGTCTTGTCTCAAGCAATCTTGCCAATCATTTGATGTGATTGGTTTTTTTGTAAGTATGAATTTGCAATCAAAGTGTCGTGGTGTGTCGAAATTGTGAACATCATGATTGCTTTAGAGTAATGAGGTGCTTGTTTATAATGTAGGACATACCGACGATAAACACATTTAGCTGTTGAAAATGTTATAATGTACTTAGAATACACTTATTATGATAGGAGTTCTGCATGAGTAAAGTTTTAGTTGTAGACGATGAAAAGCCAATTTCAGATATTATCAAATTTAATTTAACAAAAGAGGGTTACGATGTTGTGACGGCAGCTGACGGACGTGAAGCGTTGGACATGTACAACGATGAAAATCCTGATCTTGTTTTGCTTGATCAAATGTTGCCAGAAGTCGATGGCATCGAGGTATTGCGTCAAATTCGCTCGAAGTCAGATATCCCAGTTATCATGGTAACGGCTAAAGATAGTGAAATTGATAAAGTGCTAGGGCTTGAAATGGGCGCTGACGATTATGTGACTAAACCTTTTTCTAACCGTGAACTTGTAGCACGTGTGAAAGCTAATTTACGTAGCCGTAAATCAGTTGCTCAAAGTACAGAAGAGTCATTTAATAGTACAGAAGACATTCACTTGGGTGATCTGACTATTCATCCTCAAGCTTATATGGTTTCCAAAAACGGTGCTGACATTGAATTGACTCACCGAGAATTTGAATTGCTTTACTATTTGGCACAACATATTGGCCAGGTTATGACGCGGGAACATTTGCTACAACAGGTATGGGGGTATGACTATTTTGGGGATGTTCGCACCGTTGATGTTACCGTGCGTCGCTTGCGTGAAAAAATAGAAGATAATCCCAGCCATCCTAATTGGTTAGCCACTCGACGGGGTGTTGGCTATTATTTGCGCCCATCAGAAGAGTAAAAAATAAGCGGCTTGACCGCGTACATAACTAGGGAGATCGTAGCTCTTATCTGAGCACAACTGACATGACGGCAATGACTAAATTCTTTCAATCTATTCGCTTTCGTATTGCACTCGTATTCGTGTTGCTAATGATTATCGCACTCGAATTATTGGGTGCGTTTTTCGTACGGCAAATGGAACAGCAAAATTTAGCGACCTTTCAACAGCAAATTACATTGCCAAAATATTTGACGGATCAAATTACAACAGCGCTCCGAGACAAGGATACAGAATCTGGCAATCATCAAATTCAGGATGTTTTGTCTGGATTAAATAATACAAATATACAAGAAGCGCAAGTTATTGACAAAACAGGAACAATCCGTGGGACAATTTCTGTTTCCGGACAGCAGACCATTGGACAAAAAACGACGGACATCAACGCCCAAAAAGCATTGGCTGGTGATCAATCATATTTACAAACACGGACCATTAATGAAGGTGGCGATCGCAAAGAATTGATGACAACACCGCTTGGCGTGACTAACGGTCGCCTTAAAGATGTCCCCGGCGTGATTGTGGTCAAAGCGAGTCTATCGCCAGTCTATAAAAACATTAACAACGTTATGAAGTTGTTTATCATTGCAGGCTTGGTTGCGCTTGTCGCTAGTATTGCGTTAGCTCTCTTTTTGGCGCGAACGCTAACACGACCAATTGAGCAAATTAATGAACAGACGACCAAAATTGCTGATGGTGATTACTCAATGGTTAATCATATTTATGGTTCCGATGAATTGAGTCAATTGGCGATGTCGGTGAACGAACTTTCAATGCGTATCGAAGAGTCAACGGAAACAGTTAACGCAGAACGTAATCGTTTGGATTCGGTTTTGACACACATGGCCGATGGCGTTTTGGCCGCTAATCGACGTGGTGAAGTGACCATCATTAACCAAGCCGCTGCTGATTTTGTTGGTGTTGACCGTGAAGAAGCTTTGGGAAAGAATGTTATTGATTTATTACATCTGAAAAACAAGCGTACTTTGCGGGAAATGCTTGAGAACTTAGATGATTTTCGGGTTGATTTGTCGGATGATAGCAAGGATTTATTAGTACAAGCCTATGTGTCATTAATTAAGCGTCAATCTGGTTTTATTTCCGGATTAGTTGTAGTTTTACACAATATTACAGAACAGCAACGTATAGATTCTGAACGGCGAATGTTTGTCTCGAACGTGTCTCATGAATTGCGCACACCATTAACATCTGTGCGTTCGTATGTGGACGCGCTTGCTGAAGGTGCAATCAATGATCCTGACATGGCGCAGAACTTTTTAGGCGTTGTGCAAGATGAAACGCAACGTATGATTCGTATGATTAATGATTTGCTTGAATTATCAAGACTTGATCAGGGCACGATGGATGTTAAATTAGAAGTCATTAATTTAAATAGCTTGTTTAACTTTGTGCTGAATCGTTTTGATATGATCTTGGAAAACGATGCTAAAAATGATGAATCACCGTCAAAACGATATAATATCTTACGTGAATTTACTAAAGAAGATGTTTGGGTTGAAGTTGACCCAGATAAATTTACGCAAGTACTAGACAATATCATGAATAATGCCGTGAAATACTCGCCAGATGGTGGCACCATTACAGCGCGTCTAATTAAGACTAAGACACGCGCTATTTTGAGTATTTCAGATCAAGGATTAGGTATTCCACGCAAGGATTTGGACAACATTTTTAACAGGTTTTTCCGAGTGGACAAATCTCGTTCGCGCGCTCAAGGCGGTACAGGCTTAGGATTAGCCATTTCTAAGGAAGTTGTTGAGAAATTCAATGGTCGAATTTGGGTTGATTCTGTGGAAAACAAAGGCTCAACGTTCTATATTTCGTTAGCCTATGTGGACGAAGTTCCGGAGGATGATTGGGATGCGGAATAATCGATCTGTTCAAGGAATTACGATGAACGTCATACTTACGGTGGCTATTTTAATTTCGATTATACTGACGGCCTTTGTGTTTATGTCTATTGGGCAACAACAAAATGTGAGCCCATCTGGTCAGCAAGATCAACAATCGGTGACGGCATTTAGACCTACAAACTATATTGTCAACGATAAGGATGGCATCCAGAATATGGTGATGCACGCTGATAATCAGCAAATCAAAACGATGCGCAGCTATTTAACATCTGCTGAGATTAAAAATCCTCATAAGAAAAAAGTTTCAAATACAATGATTATTGCTGCAATTAGTAAAAAACAAGCAGTGGTTTATCGTTATCCGGATGTGGTGCCGATTGATTATTTTAACGCAAGATATAACCAACACATTGCTGCAATTAAAAATTTTAATTTTGATTACTTTGTGTTATCACTTGATAAATCCAATCTAGCCTACTTTATAAATACCCAAACGAAAACAATGGTAACAGTGAGTTTGAGTAAAATTAATACGGCCAGCATGTGGGCCGTAGCTGAAGAGTTGCCTAAATCACTCACAGTCAATTTTAAATTTTTGAACAATCGCGTGCGATTAAATTTTCCAAAAGATATTAAATTACCTGTTTATTCTTATTTAGTGAATCACCGCGATCCAACGACATATGTGTCAGCATTACTGGGTACAACGAATCAACTAACAACGACAACCGACGGCAATAAAGTTATCTATACGAATAAATTTAGCGACCAACAAGTCACCTATGATCCGGATCTTGATACGGTTACCTTTAAAGACAACAAGGCTGATGGCAAATTAGATAAAACTTATGCTGCGAGATTAAATATTGGGTTTTCTCAGATTAATTTGTTGCAGTTTAACTTAACTGATACACGCTTTTATGAAAGCCGTAATGCTGGTAAAAACGTCACCTATCGCACATTTGTTGAAGGAATGCCGGTATATTATCAATCTGAAAGTGGCGCGATTCACATGACATTGGACAATCATGGTAACTTGATTAGCACGTATTCGTTGAATGAACTGGGTGTACCCGTGCCGAACAATCAAAAAGAAGTTACGCTACCTAAGTCATCGGATGTCCTTAATCGTTTACGACAGGCTGGTGTCAAAGAAAGCGATTATTATTTTATAACACCCGGTTATGAGTGGCTGGTCAACAAAGATAGTCATGCGGCAGTTAATATGCGCCCAACTTGGATGATTGAAACAGCTAGTGGTTGGTTGAGTGTGGATGATTATTTGAAAACTCGTGCTAATCAATAAGCAATTCCATTAGGGTAACAATATATTTAAGAAAGGAAGGCTGTTGACTGGTATGTGATGATAGTATCAGTCACAATTTAAAAAATGCAATTTAAAAGATTAAAAATTTTGATGATCATTTTATTTATTTCTTTAGATACCTTTCTTTTCGTGTGGTGGCGAAGTAATCGCCCAGACAGTGTCCAAGTAACCGACGCCAATACCAGTATTATTGCTGAAATGAAGCATCAAAACATCCAGTTGTCCAAGTTTAGCACCAAGATACCGTATGCAAATTATTTAGCTGGCAAGCAATCTGACAAATTAATCTCATTATCGGGCAAAGTGTCCGATTATGATGCTAGTGTCAAAAATCAGAAGCTTTCTGTCAATTTCAAAACACCACAAAGTATTAAGAGTAGCGGCAGTAAAAACGAGACAAGTAAATATATTGGTAATCAGATTGACCCAACGGCCTTAGCATACAGTGCAGGGTATCAATATAATAAGATTCTTTCTTACGAACAAGGTGCCAAACAAGGTATTTACTCGCAAAAAATTGATAAGTTACCTGTTGTTTCACAGCAAGGGTTATTCGTTGTGAATTATGATAAGGATGGGAAAGCCACTGGATTTACACAAACCAAAATATCCCATATCACTGAATTAAGGGATGAACGTGTTACGTTGAGTGAAGAGGACGCGATTGTTAGTTTGTACAGATTTAACGAATTAAATTCTGGTGATAAGTTATCTAAAGGAATGTTATCCTATGATTCCGCCTTGAAAGTGAATGGGTATGATATCTATACACCAGTTTGGCTGTTTGTAGTGACTCACAGTGACGGTGAGAGAGATACGTTGAAAATCAACGCTTTTACTGGGGATAATTTGTCAGAGTAATTTAATTTTAGGTTAATTTCAACTTGATAAAGTAAAACATAACGACATGAAGAGGTGTAATATATGGCACAATCAACATTAACAAAAACAGTGTTAACTGGCGTCATTGCAGGTTTAGTCGGCGGAGGCGTTATTTTATACGCGCAAGAGGGACTTGAAAAAAGTACCACACAAACAGTACGCACAACGGCAACCAAAACGTCGTCGATTTCTAAAAATGCAACTGCTACGACAGCTTATAATAAAGTTTCAGATGCGGTCGTGTCTGTGTTGAATTTTAGTAAATCGGGACAGAATTATGAAGAATCGTCTGAGGGATCTGGTGTCATTTACAAAAAATCAGATCAATCGGCGTTTATTGTGACAAATAATCATGTCATTGACGGTGCAGCTAAAATTCAAGTGATGCTCCACAATGGGAAAAAAGTGACTGCCACTTTGGTTGGTAAAGATGCTATGACTGACTTAGCGGTTCTCAAGATTGCAAGTGACAATGTGACGACAACAGCTGAGTTTGGTGATTCCAGTAAAATAGCGGTTGGAGAAAATGTGTTAGCAATTGGCTCTCCTTTGGGCTCAGAGTATGCCTCTTCAGTTACACAAGGCATTATTTCTGCTAAAAAACGACTCGTTGAAGCGACTTCTGAAAATGGTCAAAATTACGGTGGCTCGACTGTTATTCAAACGGATGCCGCGATTAATCCAGGTAATTCTGGTGGTCCGTTGATTAATTTTGCCGGACAAGTAATTGGCATTAATTCAATGAAATTAGCTACTTCGTCATCAGGTACTAGTGTTGAGGGAGTGGGATTTGCGATTCCTTCAGATCAAGTGGTAGACGTTGTCAATAAATTGGTCAAGGACGGCAAAATTACACGGCCAGCCATAGGCATTGGTTTAGTTAATTTGTCAGAAGTGACTGCTGACGATCAAAAGTCTACACTCAAAATTCCCGATAGTGTCACAGGCGGTGTTGTGGTCATGAGTTTGACGAAAAAAGGACCGGCTGACAATGCTGGTTTGAAAAAGTATGATGTGATTGTAGGCATCGATGGCAAGAAAGTGACGACACAAGCCGATCTGCGTGAAGTCCTATACAAACACAAATTAGGTGATACGATCACATTGACATACTACCACCACAGTAATAAGAAAACTGTTAAAGTTAAATTAACCCAAAAATTAGCAAGCTAACGATTATCGTTAGCTTTTTCTTTACCTTTAGTTGACAACGAGACGATAACGTGTGTTTTCAGAAAATGTTGAAAACTGTGTGTAAATGTTAATAACTTGGGGGAAAACTCCTGAAAAATGTGGAAAAATCAAGTATAATAGTGGATAAGAAAGCCTGTTCTTTAAAAAAAAAGTAAATTATTGGTGATTGACCGATCAAAAACAGACTTATCCACAAAAATAGTGAGTAGATATTGTAATGTTCGTGTAAACTGTATTCTATCGTGTTTATTTCTTATAATCAGTCTTAATTTTAAAATTAACGAACATTGTAGACAATTTATTGCATAATGTTTGGCGAACAAATGTGCTTATCCACATCTGTGGATAACATTGTGAATAACTGTGGAAAAGTAGTGTTTTAGAGACAGAAATTCAGTTAATTAAATGCAAAATGAGTTTATAAAGTTATCCACTTATTATCAGAAAAAGTTGAAAACTGTGGATAACTATTACAAGCGAACAGAAGAAACGTTGATATAAAGGCATTTATTTAAAAACAAATAAAATTTGTTCGTGTGGATAACGTAATTAGAATTGCAGTTACAAGAATCTAAAAATAATTAAGAAAGGTTAAATAAGTAATAGACATTGAATATTAAAATTATCACAGTAGGCAAGTTAAAAGAGCAATATTTAAAATATGGCATTGCAGAATACACCAAGCGGTTATCCCGGTTTGCTAAAGTTCATTTAATTGAAGTGCCTGATGAAAGGACACCAGAAAAGGCTAGTGAAGCCGAGAATACACAAATTATGGCTAAAGAAGGTCAGCGTATTCAGGAAAAAATTGGTGCACGTGATTATGTTATTGTTTTAGCCATTGAGGGTAAGCAACTACCTTCAGAAGTTTTTGCTGAAAAAATGAATCAAATTACGGTGGATGGTTATTCAGATGTGACATTTATAATTGGTGGTTCATTAGGACTGTCACCAGAAGTGAAACATCGCGCTAATTTTAAGATGAGTTTTGGGTTGTTAACCCTGCCACACCAACTAATGCGACTAGTACTAATTGAGCAAATATATCGTGCTTTTATGATTCAACAAGGGTCTCCTTATCACAAATAAGAATTGGTACAAAAAAAATCCACCCCAGTGGGTGGATTTTTTATAATGCTTAAATGGCTTCACTCTCATGTGTGGCGGACTGTGATAGTGGCAGACTAATTTCAAAATCTTCTGGTACAAGCATACCAACATCTTTTACGATAGTATCACCTGACAAGTAGCCACCTACGCGTTTTGTTAGTCCTACTTTTTTAAAACCAAAAGTCACGGTTGTATGGGCTTTTAATGCAGCCCCTCTTACTTCGCCAGTAGTTGCGTCAATGCCTGTGGGCATGTCAACAGCAATAACTGGCTTTTCAATATGATTGGCTGCCTTAATCATTTTCTGCAGTCCTTCTGGTAAATCATTATTTAGGCCGACGCCAAAAATAGCATCAATAATTAATGTTGCTTCGTTGAAGTCACTTTTTTCAGAGCGAACAACACCATAGGCCTCAATAATAGACAACTGCCGTTTGACACTATCTTTAGCCCGATTAACGTTGCCTACAAATTGTAGCGAAACGTTAATGCCTTGTGCATAGAGCAGACGGGCAATGGCGACACCGTCCGCGCCATTATTGCCTAAACCAGCTAATACAAGAACATGGTTGAGATCAAAATTGCCGGCACCGATGACATCAACTACCGCCATTGCAGCGCGCTCAATTAAAACATCTTGTGGCATGCCAATGACATCAATTGTGTATTGATCAATTTGTTGCATTTCGTTTGCAGTTACAAGTTGTGTCATAATTTCCATCATTTCTTCATAGTTGTTAAATCTATTATACGAGGAATTGAGTTGCTAATCAAACTAGTAACGCTTTTATTCGGTCCCAAATACTGGTAGGGGTTGTTGCTTTTTTATTTTGCTGCTTGTTTGCGGCCTTGCTTAATTTATTGACTAATGTCACCCCGGTTTGGTAATCACTATTGCCCGTTGTATAAATTGTTAAAATGTATTTATCATCAATAATACCGCTAGAGTTGACAATCCAAGTGCCATTATTAGCGTTGTAATCTGTCATCCAACCATTTTTTAACGCAACATCTTTAGCCCCTGTACTAACGCCCCAGTCTTGCGTTTCTGAGATATGACTCATCAGTGACAAAATATAAGCTTTTGAGGTTGTATTTAACAGTGACTTTGTGTTGTATAGCTGATCTAGTATTTTGTTTTGTTGACTGGCAGTAGCCATTGTTTCGCCAAAATAAGTGGCTTGTGTAATCTTAACACCAATACTCTGCCAAAAATTGTTTAGACCATCATCACCGCCGATTTCTGTCCACAATACAGTTGCTGCATCATTGTCAGAATTGATAATCATTTGTGTTGCGTTTTCTTTTTCATCGGCCGTTAAGAGTTCGCCCGCATTTTGTTTTTGAATCATGAGTGCTTCCAAAATCGAAACTTTGATAGTAGAGGCCATCATGATTTTTTTAGTTTGGCTATTGCGATAGGTATAGGTCTTACCGGTCGATAAATCACGAATACTAGCAATAACAGTTGCGTCAGTGTTAGTTTTTTTTATGATTTTTTTCCAACTAGTGGTTGGATTTTGAATGCTACTTGCGTTTGCTGAGGTTACTATGAAAGAACTGGCTAGAAAGATAATCAGTATTTTACGCATAAAATAATCCTTAATATCGAACTATTTTAACTATAACATAAGTCAAAAATATTATATGTAAGGTAGATTGTAAAATTAAACCGAACACTTGAATAAAAAAGCCGCAGCGCCTTTAATGGTAATTGTCTAAAACAACCATAAAGGAACTGCGACTCATGACTAGTTTATCATCTCAAGAACGCACTGTC
>NZ_MOWQ01000012.1:0-46311 GCF_002095565.1 Leuconostoc sp. BM2
AATTATTACA
Source organism: Leuconostoc sp. BM2 (assembly GCF_002095565.1). Taxonomy (NCBI): domain Bacteria; kingdom Bacillati; phylum Bacillota; class Bacilli; order Lactobacillales; family Lactobacillaceae; genus Leuconostoc; species Leuconostoc sp. BM2. Next base: position 11 of record NZ_MOWQ01000012.1, read on the forward strand.
ACAATCACCGGATCAAACAAAAACTCAATGGTTTGTCGCCGGTTCAATATCGACAACTCACCACTGAGTCTGTTAGTTAATTAATTTTATTTTGTCCAACTATTGGGGTTCACTTCAGTTTGGATTGCTTTTTGTTAGCGACCATTTTTGCTCTAATTTCGGCAATTTTGTCAGCTTTCGTTGTTTGTGTTTGTTGGCCCGATTTGTATTTAGCATCGGCTTGTTTTTGTTTAAAATCAATTTGATATCTACCCATGATCTGCTCCTTTAAAACGTTAATTATACCAGATAATAGATTGAAAAGGTTGCAAGTGGATAGATTGTGATATTTCTGGAATAGGATTAATAGTCGCTATCAATGGCTGCCAGCCTTTATTGAGTAGTTGTTCGGGTAGGGAAATTGTTTGAGGGGTATCTGACAAGTTGATGACAATTAATCGTTGGCTATCTGTTGAATTTCGTGTAAATACTAAAATGTTAGTTTTTTCCATAGTGATTAACTTAAAATCACCTGATTTTAATGTGTCATCATGTCGACGGAGATCGATTAAACGACGATAGTAATTCAGTATTGAGTCAGGATTTTCTTTGTCTTCTTGGTAATTACGCGTTGTCGTGTTAGGATTAGTCACTAGCCATGTCTTTTTAGAATCTGCTGCATTGTCGGAAAAGCCGAATTTCGTCCATTGCATGGGGGTTCGAGCGTTGTCACGCGACCAACTTGTTGCTTTTTTTAAAGCTAAATCTGTTGCAATACCAGCCGACTTGAAGCGTTGAAAATCATGATAAGTTGGTGGATCATCAATTTGGTCTGGCGAGGTAAAGGGGATATTGATCATGCCTAATTCCTCGCCTTGATAAATAAAAGGTGTGCCTCGCAATGTGAGCAACAAAGTTGCCAAGCTTTTTGCTGCTAAAGGATTGTTGTCACCATAAACAGTCAATGATCTAGGCTGATCATGATTTTCTAAATAGATGCCTAGCCAGCCCTGTGAATTTAGTTGTTCCTCCCACGTTATCAAACTAGCAAGTAAATGATTGATGTCGGCGCGCGGCGGTACATCTGATTGACGAGATTGATGTTCTAATTCAAAAATCATGTCAATGAAACCCTGTGGCCCCGTCCAATTTCTAGCAGTGTCAGCATGAACACCACCAGCTTCACCAACAGTCATCAAATGAAGTGATTTAAAAGTATCATGCAAACGTTTTAAAAATTTTTCGATGCCTGGATTATTAGCAAAAATATCAAATTGATGTTCACCAGTGGGTTGTGGTATCTCAAATGAAACCTTTTTAAGATGACTGAGCGCATCCAGACGAAAACCATCAATATTTTGTTCAGACCACCAAGTAATCATATTGATAATTTCGGTTTGTACAGATGGATTTTCCCAATTTAAATCAGGCTGTTCTGGCGCAAACAAGTGGAAATACCATTCATCAGTTGCTTGATTATAGGTCCAAACACTATCTCCAGTAAAATTAGTCCAATTGTTTGGTGGCTGGTGATTATAATTTGGTTGCCAAATATAAAAATCGTGGTAAGGGTTAGTACGACTGGTTTTGGCTGCTTTGAACCAAGCATGCTGGTTTGATGTATGGTTGACAACTAAATCCATAATGACGCGGATATCTTGTTTGTGAGCAGCTGCAATAAGCGTTTTGAAATCAGATAACGTACCATACTCTGAAGCGATGTTTTGAAAATCAGCAATGTCATAACCGTTGTCGACATTTGGTGAGGTATAAATTGGATTTAGCCAAATAAAATCAATACCAAGCCATTTAAGATAGGGTAGGCGCTTAATAATACCCTGCAAATCGCCGATACCATCATGATTTGTATCCTGAAAGGAGCGTGGATAAATTTGATAGCCAATCGCTGATTGCCACCACAGTGGATTATTTTTTGTCATCAATAAATACCTCCAAAATTACAATTTTGTCGTGACTTGAACCACAAATGCTTCGTAAGGTTGAAGTGTTTTATTATGCAAATTTTTGGGTGCGTCATAATTTGCAATTATGGTAGCTTCTATGTGATCTTCACTTGTAAACGTATTGGTCTGATTACTGAAATTAGTCACAACTAGCCAAGTTAGATCATGATAGTGTCGGTAATAGGCAAAAACTTGATCAACTGTATCAATGAGCTCAAAATCACCATAGACAACAATTGGGTTTTGATGTCTAAGCGTAATTAATTTTTGATAAGTGTAGAAAATACTGTTGGAATCATTCAAAGCAGCTTCAACATTAATATCAGGGTAATTGCTATTGACATCAATCCAGGGGTCAACATCAGAGAAACCACCGTTTAGGCTGTTGCGCCAAGGCATAGGTCGTCTTGCATTATCACGACCTTTATGATTAATTTGATCAAGTATCACATCAGCTGATAAATAGCCATCCTTAAGTGAATCATGGTAATAGTTTAATGATTCAATATCTCGTAAGGCAGAAATATCTTTGACAGGTGTATTGGTTAACCCAATTTCTTCACCTTGATAAATGTAGGGTGTGCCTTTCATCATGTGCAGTAGAATTGCCAACATTTTTGCGGACACCACGCGGTAAGTTGTATCATTACCCCATCGCGATACAATCCGAGGTAAATCATGATTGTTCCAAAAAAGTGAATTCCAACCATCATCACTGTTGAGCTGTGTTTGCCATTTGGTCATGACAACCTTGAGTTTGCTAACATCTAATGGGATATAAAACCATTTGTCTTGACCAGATTCTTGATCGAGAGTTATGTGTTCAAATTGAAAAACCATTGATAGTTCTTTTCGGTCAGGACGCGTATATAATTTGGCGATGTCAGGTGTCGCACCCCAAGTGTCGCCAACTGTCATCAAATCATGATTAGCAAACGTTGCTTGGTTCATTTCTTTTAAGTAGTCATGGAGCTTAGGCCCATTAGCGGTTATTTTGTCATCTGGTATTTTACCAATCAAATCAATGACGTCTAAACGAAAACCACCAACGCCTTTGTCAATCCAGAAATTAATCATGTCATAGATTGCTTGTCTGACGTCAGGATTGGTCCAATTTAAGTCTGGTTGTTTTGGACTAAATAGATGTAAATAATATTGATTCGTGAGTGGATCTAATGTCCAGGCACTACCACCAAATGCAGAATGTAGGTCATTTGGTTCAGCATTATGAGTACCATCTCGCCAGACATAAAAATCACGATAATCGTTATCACGACTTCGCTTTGATTCAATAAACCAAACATGCTCATCAGAAGTATGATTTAATACCAGATCCATCACGATTTTGATATTTCTTTCACGAGCATCATGAATTAAAGCTTCCATGTCGGTCATGGTACCAAATTCAGCCATGATATTTTCATAATCACTGATATCATAGCCGTTATCATCGTTTGGAGAAGCATAGACTGGTGACAACCATATTGCATCAACGCCTAGTTTTTGCAAGTAGTCAAGATGTGAAATAATCCCTCTAAGATCACCGATGCCGTCATGATTAGTGTCCTGAAATGAACGGGGATAGACTTGATAAACAACGGCTGATTGCCACCAAGGTGCTGTCATAAAAAACTCCTTACTGATTAGAAATCGTCACAAGAAAGCCATTAGGCTGAATGATGTGACTGTTGTACAACTGCTCTGAAATGATGTGAGATATATCAATTGATGTTGGTATTTCGTAATTTGTATTCCCAGCATTGAATATTGCGAATATCTTTGTTTGACCTAGCTGACGTGTGAAACCAACGATGTTTTTGTTATCATCCGTCTCCCAGGACAGTGTTCCCTCAGACAAGACAGTTTGATAATCATGACGTAGCCGAATCAGTTGCTTCAAAAAGTCATACATCGTTGCATCTTGTTGATCACTTTGCCAAACCATAGGCCGGCGGTTATCTGGATCTTGTTGACCACTCATTGCATATTCGCTACCGTAATAGATATCAGGCGTACCTTGCTGTAAAAATGTAAAAGTATACATTTGTTTCACAATTGCCTTATTATTGTGTGCTACGGTTAGAATGCGTGGCGCATCATGTGAGTCAAGTAGATTAAACATCACCTGATTGGTTTGATCACGATTTAGCATAAGTTGTGCATTGAGTTTATGGACCATCTGGGAGGGCGAAATTTGTTGTTTGGCAAAAAAGTCAACAATTGATCCTGTGAAAGCATAATTCATGACGGCCGAAAATTCATCGCCCTGCAGCCATGATTGTGCACTTGTCCAAATTTCACCAAGTATATAAATATCAGGCTTGATGGCCGTAGTTGCTGCGCGGAATTTTTTCCAGAAATGATGGTCAACTTCATTTGCCACGTCCAAACGCCAGCCATCAATATCAAATTCTTTTATCCAGTAGGTCGCGATGTCAATCAGATAATCTTGTACTTCTGGATTAGCGGTATTAAGTTTTGGCATGTGCGGCGTAAATGCAAATGTATCATAATTTGCGTCTGCAGTATATTCAAAATTATCAGTCGGCGTATAACGCACAGGGAAGTCATGAATATGAAACCAATCAGCGTATTTTGATTGACGACCATTAGCAATAACATCTTGCCATTGAGGACTTTGATCACCGATATGATTGAACACGGCATCAAGCATCACTCGAATTCCGGCCGCATGTGCTCTTTCAACCAATAATTTAAAATCTTCTTTTGTACCAAAATGTGGATCGATTTCAAAATAATCTTGCGTATCATATTTATGATTAGTAGGTGCTTTAAAAATAGGTGTGAGATACAAGCCGTTAATACCAAGTTGACTGAAGTGATCTAAATGCTTTATGATACCCTGCAAGTCCCCGCCATAAAAGCTTTCAGCGGTGGGATGATCACCTGACCGCCAAGGTAATGTTCCAGATGGATCATTTGATGTGTCACCATTGGCAAACCGTTCAGGAAAAATTTGGTACCATACAGTTTTTTTGACCCATTCTGGTGCTTTAAAACGATCAATTTCTTGAAAATAGGGCATTTTGAAATAATTATTAGCACCCATCAAACTGTTGTCATCATTTGAAGAGGATGTGAGTGTTTCAAATCCTTGATCACCATAAAAAATGGAATCGCCGAGATTGTCAGTTAAAATAAAGCCATAGTTTAAGCGATTGAAAGGCGCTGTTAATGATGCTTGCCAATATTGATGTGTTTCAGTGACAAGTGTTTTTTTCATGACAACATTGGCCGATTTTTGCCAAGTACCGTTCTGCCAATTATAAGGATCTCCAGCAACGACGCTAATTGATTGAATATCATTTTTTGCTGTTCGGATGCGTAATCTTAGTTCATCTGCTTTATATAAATAAGCGTATTCAGATTCAGGGCGGTGATAAATTGCTGCTTCATTCATAAATAATTGCCTCGTTAATGGATTAAAATGTCAGGGGATTTGCGACAGTCTTAGACAATACGCTGTGTCGTATCGGCATCAAAAAAGTGTCCTTTATTGGTGTTGATAGCGAGTTCAACTGAGGCACCGGGTTGATTGTAATCGCGAGCATTGACACGAGCGATCAGTTGTTGTGAACCAACTTGCGTATACAACATTGAGTCGGCGCCCATTAGTTCTGCAATGGTAACAGTTGCTGTAACTTTACTTTCGGGATAGGTGTCGAGTGATACTTGCTCGGAGTGAATATCTTCCGGTCGGACACCAAAGACAACTTGTTTGCCTTCGTAGCCACGGGCAGTGAGTTGTTTAGCCATACCAAGCGGAATTTTCAGACTAAAGCCATCTTTTGTGGTCAATATATCATGACTGAACTGACCAGAAATCATATTCATTGATGGCATACCAATGAATGTGGCAACAAAAATGTTAGCAGGTTCATTGTAGAGTTCTTGTGGTGTACCGACTTGCTGAATATCACCGTGGTCGATAATAACAATGCGATCAGCCAGTGTCATAGCTTCTGTCTGGTCATGCGTCACATAAATAGTAGTGGCACCAATCCGCTTGTGAATTTTGGTAATTTCTGCTCTAATTTCAACACGTAATTTTGCATCGAGGTTAGATAGCGGTTCATCCATTAACAAAATTTTCGCATCGCGAACGATTGCGCGACCCATCGCCACACGTTGCCTTTGACCACCAGATAAATCAGCGGGTTTGCGATCAAGGTAGTCTTCAATGCCAAGAATTTTCGCTGCGTCTTGAACACGCTGTGTGATTTCAGCTTTGGGTACTTTTCTCAATTTGAGGCCGAAAGCAATATTATCAAACACGCTCATATGTGGGTAGAGGGCATAATTTTGAAAAACCATCGCAATATCTCGGTCTTTAGGTGGAACATCATTCATTAATTTATTGTCAATGAAAAATTCACCACCAGATATTTCTTCCAAGCCGGCGATCATGCGTAAAACAGTTGATTTACCGGAACCAGACGGACCGACAAACACAATAAATTCTTTATCGTGAATTTGAAGATTATAATCTGCCACGGATGGCGTTGTCATGTGTGGATATGTTTTATTGATGTGTTCCAAACGAATTTCAGCCATTTTTTCTTCCTCGTTTTTTAATATCGGGTATCGCAACTATAAAAAATGATAGCGCTTACATAAATTAGATTAGCATATTTAAAAATAAATGCAAGCGTTTCCACAAAAGTGTCATACCAAAATTTATATGCTTGTGAAAAATATGATTAAGTTAGTAATAAAATCACAGATAATTCATACTTAATAAAAAAATACTTCTTTAATATGCTCAATTATTATCAATAAAAATATCATAGCTTGTCTAGACCAATTCTTAAAAAATAAAAATGTAAGCGCTTGCATTAATCGGGTAAATGTTTTATGATGATTGCGTAATCAAAAATACAAAGAGAATTTTTCTGGAGGAAAAACATCATGAGAAAAATGATGAGCGTGACGACTGGCGCAATGGTAACATTGCTGACGGCTTCAACTGCCGTTGGATTATTAAGTGTTTCAATTGACACACCGACAGTAAGTGCTGCCAAGACGAAAAAGTTAAAGTTGTGGGTGGACACGGATACAAAACCAACCTACGTTCAGGCTGTCAAGGATTTTGAAAAAGCGAACCCTAGTGTCAAGGTCACTATTAAGTACACGAGCTCAACAGATGCATTGAAGAATTTGCAAAAAGACCCATCGGCTGCTGCAGATGTATTCATGTTTCCACATGATCAAATTGGATCGCTAGCTTCTCAGGGATTAATTTATCAAAACACCAAATATGCTAAAAGCCTTAAATCAACACAAATTTCTAATGCGATGAAAGCTGCAACCTATAAGGGCAAGGTGTACGGCTATCCTTACGGTATTGAGTCACAAGTCTTGTATTATAACAAAACGCAACTCGGTAATGATGATATTAAATCTTGGACTAGTTTGACATCCAAGGGTAAGATGGGTACCAATTTAGCCTCAGCCGGTGCTAACTACATTTTCTCACCACTGTTTTACACTGCCGGAGACACCTTGTATGGCGCTAATGGTGAAAAAGCAAAGGGTACAAATATTGACAATAAAAAAGGTGTATCCGTATTGAAGTGGATGAAAGCTCAAAAAGACAATCCGGGTGTTGTTCAATCCAGCACGAACACATTAAGTTTGCTACAATCAGGTAAAATTTCGGCAACTTTGTCTGGCCCATGGTCATACAATGACTATAAAAAAGCACTCGGTGACAACTTAGGAATTGCACCATATCCAACAGTTGACTTGGGTTCTGGTGAAAAACAGATGCAAGCGTTCTTGGGTGTGAAGCTGTTTGGTGTTAAACAAGATACTAAGCAACCGTTGGCAGCGATGAAGTTAGCCAAGTACTTGTCAAGTGACAAGGTACAAAAGCTTGGTTTCAAAAATTCGCACTACATTCCATCATCTAAAAAAGTTCAGGCCTCTCAAAATATTCAAAATGATGCGCTTGCAAAGGCGGTTGTTGACATGTCGAAGAAAGGTTATTCAACACCAATGCCTAATTCACCGGCCATGGCTAATTTCTGGACATCAGCTGATGCCTTGTTTAACGACACATACAAGGGCAAGATTTCAGACAGTCAAATGTTGCCAAAGCTAACCACTCTGGTTAAAAATGCCTCAAAATCAGTTAAATAAAAGTAAAGCAGTGAGTGGCTATCACTCACTGTGTACATACTTATGAAGGATGGAAAGAAAGATGTTTAAAAGAAAAAAGCATTCGACTTTTGAAGAGCATATACCACTAACAAAGTTATTTAAAAAAGCAGATGGTGCAACTAAGGCTTCTTATATAATTATGGGAGCTGCCAACATTGCCAATAAGCAATATCTCAAAGGATTCATCTTTTTATTACTAGAAATATCTTGGGTGGCGTGGTTATTCACGACAGGATTAAAAGCTTATCACAACATGATAACGCTGGGAACACATGCACAGGGTTTGGTTTATGACAAAAAGTTAGGGATTTCTGTATTAAAAGCGGGTGATAATTCGATGCTTTTGCTACTGTGGGGCATGTTAGCGGTTATCATTACGGTACTGTTTATTCTCTTATATCGTGCTAATTTGGGATCGGCGCGTAAAATATGGGAATTGAAACAAGCCGGTGAGACACTGCCAACGTTGAAGCAAGACTTAGCGTCCTTGCTTGACGAAAAAATGCATGTGACTTTGATGGCAATTCCGATGACAGGTGTTTTGTTCTTTACCATTTTGCCATTGATTTATATGATTGCGATTGCTTTTACATCATACGATCACAACCACTTGCCACCCAAAAATTTATTTAGTTGGGTCGGATTTGCGAATTTTGGTAATGTTATTTCAGGGCAAATGGCCAATACCTTTTTCCCAGTATTGGCTTGGACGTTAATTTGGGCTGTTGCAGCAACAGTAACCTCATTTTTCTTTGGCGTTATCTTGGCGATGATGATCAATGCTAAGGGCATCAAAGGTAAAAAAGTTTTTCGAACTATCTTCATTTTAACAATGGCAATTCCAGCCTTCATTAGTTTACTGATTATGAACAATATGTTTGCTGACGGCGGACTAGTTAACACATTATTGATCAACTCTGGTCTGATTAAAACATCGTTACCATTTTTCACAAATCCATTGTTTGCCAAGTTTACAATTATTGTTGTCAACTTATGGATTGGTATTCCAGCTACAATGTTGGTGACAACGGGGATCTTACAAAATCAATCCGAAGAACAAATTGAAGCAGCAGAAATTGATGGCGCTAATAAATTTCAAATTTTCAAGTCAATCACATTTCCGAAAATTGTGTTTGTGATGGCACCGAGTTTGATTCAACAGTTCATTGGTAATGTGAACAATTTTAACGTGATTTACTTGTTAACAGGTGGTGGACCAGCTAATTCTAATTATTACGGCGCTGGATCAACAGATTTGCTGATTACTTGGTTATACAATTTAACTTTGAATACTGCTGATTATAACTTAGCTTCGGTAATTGGTATCTTAATCTTCATTTTGTCCGCAACATTCTCATTGATTGCTTATAAGAAAATATCAAATTCTGGAATGGAGGCATAACAATGCATAGCTTAAAAGGCGTAAAACGCCGTAATACAATGATTTTGTATCTATTATTGACTGTCATGGCGATTGTTTGGGTCGTGCCCATTCTCTGGATTATACTGACTAGTTTCCGTGGCGAAGGTGGCGCGTTTGTAAACTATTTTTGGCCAAAAACCTACACCTTTCATAACTACGTACAACTTTTTACCAACTCACAATACCCTTTTGGTCGCTGGTTCTTGAATACGTTATTTGTGTCGATTGTGAGCGGCTTTATTTCCACAGCTTTAGTGTTAGCAATGGCATACTCATTGAGTCGCTTACGATTTAAGTTAAAGGGTCCTTTTTTGAAGGTTGCCTTAGTTTTGAACATGTTTCCGGGCTTTATGGCAATGTTTGCTATCTATTATATTTTGAAAGCAGCTGGTTTGACGCAAAGTTTATTTACCTTAATATTAGTTTATGTATCTGGCGCTGGTTTGGGATTTTACATCCAAAAAGGATTTTTTGATACGATTCCGTATTCATTGGATGAAAGTGCCATGTTAGATGGGGCAACTAAATGGCAAATTTTCACCAAAATTACCTTGCCATTATCTAAACCAATCATTGTCTTTACGGCATTGACAGCTTTTACTGGTCCTTGGATGGAATTCATTTTTGCTCAGGTTATTATGGGTGACAATGTTAAAAATTATACAGTTGCAATCGGATTATATTCGATGATGACTAAAGAAACGGCTAATTCATTGTTCATGAGTTTCGCTGCGGGGGCAGTGATTATTGCGATCCCAATTACGATTTTGTTTATTGTGTTGCAACGATTCTACGTTTCTGGTGTGACGAGTGGCTCGGTCAAAGGTTAAAAAAGATTGGGGCGTCAGTCCCAATCTTTTTCATGTTAAAATAACGTGTACAGGAGGTCGCTATGGTAACAATACAAGATATTGCAAATAAATCTGGAGTTGCTATTTCAACGGTTTCGCGCGCGTTGGCTGATTCACCGAAAATTAGTGTTAAAACAAAGGAACGTATTAAAAAAATTGCACAAGATATGGGCTATACGCCAAATTTTGCTGCAAGGAACTTAACACAAGGTGAAAGCAACACGGTGGGTGTTGTTTTTCAACCACAGGCCGCAGATAGTGCTGAAAATGATTTTGCCATGCAATTACTATTTGGGATTAATTCTCAACTCGTTGCGCGGCAATACTTGTTGACTACTGCGACGGGCAGCAATTGGTCTGAAGTCTATAATGCCGTTAAAATGATGGTGGAAGCCGGACAAGTTCGCCGGTTTATACTACTTTACACTGTTGAAAATGATCCGATTTCTGAATTATTACGAGAAAACAACGCCCGTGTTGTTGTCACTGGTGAGCCGGAGCAAGCTAATGATGTTTTATATGTTGATAATGATAATCGACGAGCTGGGGAAGAGGCAACTAGACAGCTAGTTCATCAATTTAATCTAAAAGCACCACTTTTTGTTCGTACGTTGGCTGATTGGCGTTATGAGCGAAATCGTGAAATTGGGTTTCATCTTGCACAACCAGAGGGTCAAGTCTTATCATTACCAATTGATTTTCATGCTCAAAAGCAGGTGTTGGAGAGCTACTTTGAATTGCATCATGAAATCGACGGCATTATTGCTAGCGATGACAAAATTGGTTATCTGGCACGTAATCAAGCACAAGCACATTTGCCCACACATCCAAAATTGCCAACGATTGCTTTTAATCGTTCTGAATATGCACGACTTGGTGGTAAGGATTTCTATTCAGTTGATGTGTTACCGCGTAGTTTGGGCAGTGAAGCGGTCCGATTATTGTTTAACGATCAGCGTTCTGTGCTGGAGCAAACTAAGGCAACAAACGTGATTGTGCCCTATCGTTTACCTGAATTTGGTGATGAGACATGGTGAATTTAAACGATGTTGCGCGAAAGGCGCATGTCTCAAAAATGACAGTTAGCCGTGTAATTAATCATCCAGATCAAGTATCACCTGAAGTGATGACGCTAGTACAACAAGCAATTGAAGCAGTCGGCTATGTGCCAAATCAAGTCGCACGGGCATTAGTCAACCAACGCCATTATGTCATTCGTTTCTTACTTTTAGAAGATGTTGCAACAGTTGAACCGAATTATGCCAAATTATTGATTCGATTAGCTCAAAATCTACAACAAAAAGGCTACACGCTGGAAATTAGCTTAGATATTACGGCAGAAACGAAAAGTATTGACGGCATCATTGTCAGCGGCTGGCGACAAGAAGATTTGTCGAAATTGCAAGCGCTTGACGTACCAGTCACACTTTATGGCGCAGCGCCAACAAATTGTCCCTTATCATCTGTTGACGTGGATAATCAGGCTGGGATTGAAAAAGCAACTAAATATATGTGGCGGCAGGGATATCGTGATATTTATTATATTGGTTTATCGTTAGATTTACCCTTTGCTAAGCAACGTGAAGCTGGCTATCGAGCAGTTATGGCACAAAAAGGCGGTCGCGTTAGCGTTTATCAAACTGAAAATCATGCCCACTTAGCGGACACATTAGTAACGAACTTAATGCACAATTTTCAATTACCAACTGCGATTGTTTGTGCGACTGATCGGATTGCACTTGGTGTGTTACGTGCGGTTCAGCGTGTTTATCATATTCCGCGTGAATGTGGCGTAATCGGATTCGACGGTGTGTTCATTGATCAGCTGACTCAGCCACAATTAACCACTGTGAGACAACCGTTTGCCTTAATTGCTGAAAAAATTGTCGCACAAATCATTTCTCAGATTGAATCGGAAACTACCTTAGAAACAAACAATGTCAGCGTTTCGCCAGATATTGTTGTTCGGGAGACAACAAGTCTGTGATGATGTTACCGTTAACATTGTACAAACGCTTCCATTAATTATTAAAATGTTTTATACTATAAAATGTAAACGGTTACATATAATGTTGTTTCAAACATGTGTCCAAATTCTAATGAAGAAGATACAATTTTATCGCGAATTGTTCAAAGAATTGGTGCATGATTAGAGCAAACAAGTTATGTTTCAAAATAATTTTTGGAGGAAGTAATTATGGCAGATAAGCAAAAAGGGCAGGGGCTGCCCAACTTGCCGCTGAGAACCATATGGATGCTGAGTTTTGGATTTTTGGGCGTGCAGATGGCATTCTCATTGCAGAGTTCCCAAATGGGACGTATTTTTCAAACATTGGGTGCTGATCCCACTAAGTTAGGATTTTTCTTTATCCTACCACCGTTGGCAGGATTGTTCGTACAACCACTTGTTGGTTATTTCTCAGATCGCACATGGACAAAACGTTTTGGTCGTCGTATGCCTTATTTATTGGTTGGCGCTCTTGTGTCAGTCATCGTGATGTTCTTGTTGCCTAACTCAGGTAGTTTTGGTTTTTCAACTACTGCTGGGTTATGGTTTGGGGCTATCACAATTTTGTTCATGGATTTGAGTTCTAACGTTGCGATGCAGCCCTTCAAGATGGTTGTTGGTGACATGGTTAATGAAGACCAAAAGTCATACGCATACTCAATTCAAAGCTTCTTATCTAATACAGGATCTGTGTTGGCAACCATTTTCCCATTCTTGCTGACAGCGATTGGTGTTGCTAACACAGCGCCTAAAGGTCAAGTGCCAGCATCTGTAATTATTTCATTCTATGTTGGTGCAATCGTCTTAGTTGTCTTTTCACTGATTGCGGTCTTTAACGTAAAAGAATACGATGATGCCACTTATGAGTTATATCATGGCTATGCTTTGAACACACCAAATGATGGTGAAGGTGGCTTCTTAACTTTGTTAAAGCGCGCGCCAAAAACATTTTGGATGGTTACTTTGACTCAGTTCTTTTGCTGGATGGCATTCCAATATTTGTGGACATACGGTACTGGTGCTGTGGCAGACAATATTTTCCATGCAACTGATCCAACAACGGCTGGTTACCAAAATGGTGGAAACTGGTTTGGTATCATGTCAGCGGTTTATGCCATTGCAGCCGTCGTGTGGTCGCTAGTATTATCAAAGATTCCAGCAAACAAAAACAAAACAGGTTATGCTTTGTCACTATTTTTGGGGGCAATTGGTTTCACATCAGTGTTCTTTATTCACTCACAGTATTTGTTGATTGGCTCATTTATTTTAATCGGTATTTCATGGGCAGGTATGATGGCATACCCATTCATTATGGTAACCAACGCATTGCCTGGTGATCACATGGGGACTTATCTAGGACTGTTTAACGGCTCAATTTGCTTACCACAAATTGTAGCCTCGGTTGCTAGTTTTGCACTATTCCCCGCACTTGGTTCACATTTCCCATCAATGATCTTAGTATCCGGAATCTTAATGTTAATTGGTGCTGTTAGTGTTGGGTTTATCAATGAAATTCACAGTAATCCAGTAGATGCACAATAATGGCTAACGCTTCGGCGTTAATATGTGCGATCGGTCGTCGTAGATATTAGCGCTGAAGCTAAGCATTAGAAAAATTGAAGAGGTAGAAAGTCTTATGAAACGAATTTTTGAAGTTGATCCTTGGACAGTTACATCACATGATTTGAATCCCGAAGATAAACGTCTCCAAGAATCTATGACGAGTTTGGGCAACGAATACATGGGCATGCGTGGCATGTTCGAAGAAGTCTATTCCGGTGACACACATCAAGGAATTTACGTTGGTGGTGTTTGGTTCCCAGATAAAACACGTGTTGGTTGGTGGAAAAATGGTTATCCACTTTACTTTGGAAAAGCTATCAATGCGCTAAACTATGTCAAAGCAGACATTTACGTTGATGGCAATCAAGTTGATCTAGCTAAGAATGATGTGACTGATTTTGAAGTATCATTGGATATGAAAAATGGTGTTTTGAATCGAACGTTTACTGTGTTTGGCGTAACGTTTAAAATCACGCGCTTAGTTTCAGCAGCAGTGAAGGAATTGGCAGATATTCACTATGAGTTGTCATCTGCTGATGGTCAAACGCACACAATTCGTTTTGATGCTAGTATCGACGCTGACGTTGTCAATGAAGATTCAAATTATGATGAAAAGTTTTGGCAAGTTTTGGATGCAGGGAATGACACTAATTCATCATTTATCGCTACGCAAACGATTGAAAATCCGTTTGGTGTGCCACAATTTACAGTTGTTGCCCGTCAGAGCTTTGTTGGCGGTGAAAAGCATGGTGTGAACCGTTCTGAAAAAGAAGTGACTGATAACTTTGACATTGAAGTACCAGCTAAAGGTTCAGTTAGTTTTGAAAAGCGCGTGATTGTGACAACTTCGCGTGATTATGATAGCCTAGCTCAAGTGATTAAAGCAGGTGAAACACTAACTGCGGATCTTGCCACACAAACATACGACGATATCTATACTGCACATGCGCAAGAATGGGCTAATCGTTGGGAAAAAGCTGATGTTCAAATTGAAGGAGATGATGCGGCGCAGCAAGGTATTCGCTTCAACCTATTCCAGTTATTCTCAACTTACTATGGTAATGATCCACGCTTGAATATCGGACCAAAAGGTTTCACTGGCGAGAAGTACGGTGGTGCCACGTATTGGGACACCGAAGCATTTGCCATTCCTGTTTACCTTGGTGTTGCTGATCCGTCTGTGACCCGTTCATTGCTACAATATCGTTTTGATCAGTTGGATGGTGCATTCCATAATGCCAAAGAACAAGGCTTAAAGGGTGCTTTGTACCCAATGGTGACCTTTGATGGTATTGAGTCACACAACGAGTGGGAAATTACTTTTGAAGAAATTCACCGTAATTCGACAATTGCTTATGCGATTTATAATTATACAAACATCACAGGAGATCACTCATGGCTTGATGGTGATGGCGCACAAGTTTTGTATAATATCGCACGCTTCTGGGCAGATCGTGTCCACTATTCTGCCCGAAACGATCAGTACATGATTCATGGTGTTACGGGTCCCAACGAGTATGAAAACAATGTTAATAACAATTTCTATACAAATTGGATGGCTAAGTGGGTTTTGCAATACTCACTTGAACACTACGATGAAATTAATGCTGATGAAAAAGCTAAGTTGGCTTTGACGGATGAAGAATTAGCAAAGTGGCAAGAAATTGTTGATAAAATGTATTTGCCAGAGGCTGATGTTGATACCAAGACAGGTAAAAAGCATATCTTTGTTCAACATGATACATTCTTGGATAAAGATTTGACACCAATCGCTGATATGCCACAAGACATTCGTCCAATTAACCAAAACTGGTCATGGGATCGCATTTTGCGCTCGCCATATATTAAGCAATCTGATACATTACATGCTATGTTCTATTTCCCAGACGCGTTTACAGAAGAAGAAAAGCGTAACAACTTTGAATTCTATGAACCATTGACAGTGCATGAGTCATCATTGTCGCCTTCTGTTCACTCAATTTTGGCTGCTGACTTACAAATGGAAGATAAAGCAGTTGAAATGTACGAACGTGCGGCCCGTTTGGACTTAGATAATTATAATAATGATACGTCAGATGGTTTGCATATAACCGCTATGACAGGTTCATGGTTAGCGATTGTGCAAGGATTTGCCGGCATGCGTGTTCGTGATGGTAAACTCCACTTGAAGCCATTCTTACCAAAGAATTGGACAAAATATGCTTTCCGTTTGGTATTCCGCGGTCATGTTTTGGAAGTGTCAGTCGATGGTCAAGGTGCACATGTTGACTTGATTTCAGGTGAACCATTAGTGATTGACCTATCAGGGCAAGATGTCGAATTGACAAAGTAATAAGCATGATGATGAGCGAGGAATCGCTCATTTGCTGTATAGCAGGAAAGGATATCATGAAAGTAGTAGAGAAGGATTTTGGGCAATTACCTGACGGAAAAGTCGTGACGGCGTTTACCCTAGAAAATATCAATCACACACAGATTACTGCGATTTCATACGGGGCAACTTGGCAATCGTTTTCCGTTGAACGTGACGGTGTCAAACAAGAATTGTTAGTACAATTTGATGATTTAGCCGCGTATTTGGATAATCCATTACATTTTGGAAACACAATTGGTCGTGTTGGTGGCCGTTTATCAAAAACTGATTATGATATTAATGGGGCACATTTTACATTAACGCCAAATGATCATGGCAATGTTTTACACTCTGGCATCAATGGTTTTGACGCAGTTAATTGGCACGGTGAAGCAAGAAATTTGGGTACAGCGGCGGAAATTAATTTTACACGTACCTTTGATGATGAATTTGCCGGTCAATTAGCTGCCCAAGTGACTTATCGATTGGACGATGAAGATCGTCTAGATATTATATTTAGTGGCGTTTCAACCGAGAATACATTGTTCAACCCAATGACGCACGTATACTTTAATTTAGTTGGCAAGGATCAAGATATTAGTCAGCATAAATTACAAATTGCGTCACGTCAACATCTTGAAGTTGATAACAACACGATTCCAACCGGTAACGTGATTGATAATCAAAATACAAAATTTGATTTTGCGCATTTACACGCCTTGGGACAAGAGCATTATGATGATGCTTGGGTATTAGATCCAAGCCGTCAAGGGGAAGGTGTAGGACTAACTTCACCCGATGAAAGTTTGACCTTGACAGTGGATTCAGATCGCAATGGTGTTGTTGTATTCACTGCCAATCCTGACGATAGCAGTGACATTAAAACAGCGCTTGCTATTGAGATGCAGACTTTGCCTGATGCGGTTAATCATGAAGGCTTTGGCGATATTGTTTTGCCAGCAAATGAAACAAAAACATATACTGTAACTTACCAAATTAAAAAAAGTGAGGATAAATAAAAATGGCTAAATTTTCAGATATTAAAGGTTTTGCCTTTGATTTAGATGGAGTTATTGCTGACACGGCGCGCTTTCATGGTGAAGCTTGGCATCAAACAGCTGATGAGGTTGGCACAACTTGGACACCAGAATTGGCTGAAGGTTTGAAGGGCATCAGTCGCATGGCTTCCTTGCAAATGATTTTGGATGCTGGAGATCATGCCAATGATTTTTCTCAAGCAGATAAAGAAGCATTAGCAGAAAAGAAAAATCATAATTATCAACAACTCATTTCAACATTGACTGAAGATGATATTTTGCCTGGCATGAAAGATTTCATTCAATCAGCTAAGGCAGCTGGCTATACAATGTCGGTGGCATCAGCTTCTAAAAACGCACCAATGATTCTAGATCATTTGGGATTGACCGAGTATTTTGTTGGCATTGTTGATCCCGCCACTTTGACAAAGGGAAAACCTGATCCTGAAATCTTCGTTCGTGCTGCGGAGGTCTTACATTTAGATCCAGAAAATGTCATTGGATTGGAAGATTCAACTGCTGGTATTGCGTCAATCAATGGGGCAGGTGAGACATCATTAGCCATTGGTAACGCAGATGTTTTGTCAGGAGCGGACTTGAATTTTGAGTCAACTTCAGAAGTGACGTTGGCAAATATTGAAGCTAAAATGCAATAGATGATGAAAAGAGTGTCAGTGTTTTTATACACTGACACTCTTTTGTTGTTTTAATTAATGTTTGCCACTGTACCACCTTGTTTAATTGTGATATCAGTAAAAGTGACGGTATGCGGCGAGAGGGTGTGATCAGCGAGAGCCATAATAGCTAATTCTCCCATTTGTGCAAAGTTTTGCTGCGCAGCCGTTAAGATAGGACGTGTTAATTGGGTTAATTCTGTCCCATCGATGGTCACAATTGATAGATCTTGAGGGACAGCAATGCCAGCATCTTTTGCACCATTGAGTAAGCCAATGCTAATAATGTCCGCTGAGCCAATAGCAGCAGTAAAAGGTAAAGGCGCACCGAATTTTTTGATAGCGTCTAAGCCAGTTTGATAATCATTATCAACGCCCCAGATGAATTCGGGATTATAGGTAATACCATGATCTAACAGTGCATCAATAAAACCTTTTCGCCTTAAAACTGCAACAATAGGATCTGGATTGGACGCGCCAATTAAGGCCATTTTGCGGTGTCCTTGATTGTATAAATAATCCACGATAGTGTGCATCATAGCGTAGTTATCAGAGGAAATAGAGGGAATCACATTATTGAGTTGGTTAGAGACACTCAGCAAGCGTACGTCAGCCTTTGTTAAGACCTCAAAAACAGGATCTTCGATATCAATGGCTAACATGACAACTGCCAATAGTTGCCGGGAAAGCAATGATTTAACAGTTTTGATTTGCTGCTGGCTGTCCGTTTCAACGAAAGCAATTAACAGTTCATAGTCTAATTCGAAAGCCTTTGCTTGCATGCCTTTAATGATTTCATCAGCAAAGTTAGTATGCGTGGTTGGCACTAATACACCAATGACGCGGCTTTCTTTTTGTGATAAATCGGCGGCTGATTGATTCTTATAGTATCCCATTTCGTGAGCTAATTGCCGAACACGTTGTGCTGTTGCCTCACTAAAACGCCCACGATTAGTTAAAATACGTGAGACGGAAGCGGCTGAAATACCAGCTTTATTTGCAATATCTTTGATTGTAATAGCCATAAGTTATATTATAACCCAAAATAAGTTGACAAACGAAATGAAAGCGGTTACAATATTAATTGCGTAAACGTTTACTCAAATATTAAAAAGGTAATTAGGAATCATGAGGCATGATAATGAATCAAAATAAATGGTGGCAAAAAGCAACCGTCTACCAGATTTATCCGCGCAGTTTTCAGGATAGTAATGGTGATGGTGTTGGCGACATTCCGGGTATTATTCAACGACTCCCATATTTAAAAGAACTAGGGGTGCAAGTCATCTGGCTAAGTCCGATTTACCAATCACCAAATGATGATAACGGATACGATATCAGTGACTATCGCAAAATCTTACCAGAATTTGGCACGATGGCGGATGTGGATGAAATGATTACAATTGCCCATGAGTTGGGCCTAAAAATCATGATGGACTTGGTTGTCAACCACACATCTGATGAACATCAGTGGTTCCAGCAAAGTCGTCAGTCACGTGATAATCCGTATCGTGATTATTACATTTGGCGAGACCCTGTTGATGGACACGAGCCAAATAATTGGCTGTCGGATTTTGGTGGATCAGCTTGGGCGTTTGATGAGAAAACAAAACAATACTACTTACATCTTTTCTCAAAAAAACAGCCTGATTTGAATTGGGAAAATCCAGCGCTACGTGAAGCAATCTATGAAACAATGTCTTGGTGGCTGAACAAAGGGATAGATGGGTTCCGAATGGATGTCATCAATCTCATCTCTAAACAAACAGGTTTGCCAAATGATCCTAATGTGAACGCTGATAATCATGGATCGTCAATGACATTTGTTGCCAATGGACCAAAGGTACACCAATATTTGCAGGAAATGAATGCTAAGGTGTTGTCACGCAACGATATTATCACCGTTGGCGAAACCCCCGGAGTAACAACGTCAGATGCGATTAAGTATGCTGGGTTTGACAGTCATGAATTACAAATGATTTTCCAATTTGAGCATACGGAAATTGATAATAGCCGTGAAGGATTGGGAAAGTGGAGTGACGAGCGGTTCAATTTGGTAGATTTGAAGCGAATCTTATCTAAATGGCAAACAGCACTTGATGGCAAAGCTTGGAACAGTCTTTATTGGAACAATCACGATCGGCCACGTGTGGTCTCAAGATTTGGTGATGATTCTGAAGCTTATCGCGTTGTCTCTGCAAAAATGTTAGCCACAACATTGCACTTTATGCAGGGAACACCCTACATTTACCAAGGTGAAGAAATCGGCATGACAAATGTTGATTGGCCATCAATTCAACAATACCAAGATATTGATACCTTAAATGCCTATCAAGATTTAGTGATTGAACAGCAACGTGTGTCACCAGAACAGATGATGACCTATGTGCATCATTCCTCACGTGATAATGCACGCACGCTCATGCAATGGGATGATAGTAATCAGGCTGGCTTTACAAAGGGAAAACCTTGGCTAGCAGTTAATTCGAATTATGAAACAATCAACGTGGCACAAGCGTTAGCTGACCAACAATCCATTTTTTATTTTTACAAAAAGATAATTGCATTACGACAGCAAATGCCAATCATCACTAATGGTCATTACAGTGTTTTGGACATTGATGACACAGAAGTCTATGCTTACAAACGCAGTGGGGTTGATTCTGAGCTATTAATCATCAGTAACTTTACGAATCAAACCTTGACGCGTCATTATCCATTGAATGATGGCGCGAATATGATTTTAAGTAATTACGGTGATGATAAAGGCGACACATTACGGCCCTATGAATCAAAAGTTTATTTTGAAGGAACATGACGGCATAAAATGTAAGCGGTTACTTTAAAATAGCGTGTGTAAACTAAAATCACTTAAAAGGAGAGTGAATATGTTGAATAGTAAGACACAAAAAAAGGGTCAGCTTCCTATGCTGACTAGCATGCAATTATTTTTGATGACTTTTGGTTATGCTGGTGTTCAAGTCGCATTTTCAGTACAAACTGGTAACATGGGTCGAATCTTTCAAACGTTAGGTTCAGATCCAACAAAATTGGGGTTTTTCTTCATTTTGCCACCATTTGCAGGCATGATTACGCAACCGTTAATTGGTTTGTTTTCTGATAAAACTTGGCTACCTAAGTTGGGTCGGCGAATGCCTTATTTGATTGGCGGATGTTTAGTTTCCGTAATCGTATTATTGCTTTTGCCAAATACCGGATCATTTGGATTTGGGTACGGTTCACTGACAGCACTATGGTTTGGTGCAGTGACAGTTTTGTTCATGGATTTGTCTTCTAATGTTTCCATGCAACCGTTCAAGATGATTATTCCTGACATGGTTAATGAAAAGCAAACCGATAAAGCTTGGAGTTTGCAAAATATTTGGGGCAGTTTAGGTGGCGTAATTGCCTTCGTATTTCCGTTTATTTTGACATCATTTGGGGTAGCTAACACGGCAGCCCGAGGTGTTGTACCAAATTCTGTTAAAATTTCATTTTATGTGGCAGCGGCTATTTTGTTAATTTCAACTGTCTTTACTATTATGAATGTTAAAGAATACGATCCAGAAACGTTGGCATATTATCATGGCTACAATGTGGACACTAAGAAGCATGAATCATTTATGACGATTTTAAAACATGCCCCTAAAGTATTTTGGACACTAGGTGTGGTTGAATTCTTTGTTTGGTTTGGTATTCCATATATGTGGACAAACTCAACTGGTGCTTTGTCAGAGAACATTTGGCATGTTTCAGATCCTGCATCTGCGGGTTATCAAGCGGCTGGTAATTGGTTTGGTATTTTACAGGCTGTTTACTCAGTTGTGGCAATTGTGGTGGGAATTTTATTCCAGCGTTTGAATAATAAAACGCGTAAAAGTGCTTATTTTCTCAGCTTGATTGTTGGTGGCATTGGCTTTATTGTTGTTGCCTATGGTCATACACATCTTTCATCACTGATTGGATTCATTTTGATTGGTATTGGTTGGATTGCGTTAATTTCTATTCCATTTACCATCTTGACGAATACCTTAGATGGTAAGCATGATGGCATCTATTTGGGATTGTTCAATTGTTTTATCTGCATTCCGCAAATTGTGGCGTCAGTTGCTAGTTTTGCAATTTTCCCAGCAGTGGGTAAATCAATGGCACACATGTTAGCAATTGCCGGCGTCTTCTTGATGATTGGTGGTTGCCTAATCTGGACCGTAAAAGAAGAAAATCGTAATTAAAAAAGGAGAATTATCATGACAGAAACAATTAAATGGTGGCAAAAAGCAGTTGTATATCAAGTTTATCCTAGGTCTTTTCAAGACGCTAATGGAGATGGTATCGGTGATTTACAGGGTATCGAGCAACGCCTTGATTACATTAAAAAATTAGGTGCCGATGTTGTATGGCTAAATCCTGTCTATGCATCACCAGACAAAGATAATGGTTACGATATTTCCGATTATGAAGATATCAATGCCAAATTTGGTACAATGGCTGATTTTGATCGCTTGCTAGCAAAAGCGCATGATAAGGGCATCAAAATTTTGATGGATTTGGTTGTTAATCATACCTCAGATCAGCATAAATGGTTTATTGAAAGCCGGAGTTCAAAAGATAATGATAAGCGTGATTTTTATATTTGGCGTGATCCAGTGGATGGACACGAGCCTAATAACTGGGGCTCATTTTTCTCTGGGCCAGCTTGGAAATTTGATGAGGCAACAGGGCAATATTATCTACACTTATTTGTCGAAGGTCAACCTGATTTAAATTGGGTTAATCCTAAAGTACGTCAATCTGTCTTTGACATGATGAATTTCTGGGTGGATAAGGGCATTGATGGCTTCCGAATGGACGTTATTTCCCTCATTTCTAAGCCAGATGGCTTGCCTGATGGTGAAGTGCCAGAGGGGGGCGAGTATGGTAATTCAGATAAAGCCGTTGCCAACGGTCCGCATGTCCATGAATACTTGCAAGAAATGCGTCAACAAGTCTTAAACAGAGCTGATATGATGACAGTCGGTGAAGCTTCAGGTGTTGATATTGAAAATGCCATTAAGTATGCCAATCAAGACAACTCAGAACTAAACATGGTCTTCCAATTTGAGCACATGGGACTTGATAATAATCCTAATCCTGCACTTGGAAAATGGTATGACAAAAAAGTTTCCCTCGTTGATTTGAAAGAAAATCTCTCAAAATGGCAGAATGATTTGGCTGGTAAAGCATGGAATTCACTTTATTGGGATAATCATGATCAACCACGTGCTGTGAGTCGTTATGGGGATGACCGTCCTGAATATCGCGTTGTATCTGCTAAAATGGTAGCCACTTTGCTTCATTTCATGCAAGGAACGCCCTATATTTACCAAGGTGAAGAAATTGGCATGACCAATGCCTACAATTTGCAACGTGATGATTTTGATGATGTTGAAATTAAAAATGCTTTCAAATACTTGATTGATAAAGATCACTTAACTGATGAGGCAACCATGCTGAAGTATGTGCATGCCAAGGGTCGTGATAACGCTCGAACACCAATGCAGTGGGACGATAGCAGAAATGCGGGCTTCACAACCGGCACACCATGGTTAAAGATGAATGATAATTATGACACCATTAATGCCAAAGCTGCGTTAGCAGACCTAAACTCAACATTTTATTATTACCAAAAGCTCATCCGCTTACGTCATGAATTACCAATTATAACGACAGGCACATACGAATTGTTGGATCCTGAAGATGAACAAGTTTACGCTTATCGTCGTGTCGGTCAAAATGAGTCATTATTGGTAATCAATAACTTTACCAGCGAAACATTGACGCGCGATTATCATGTGCCAGATAACGCGTCAGTCCTCATTAGTAATTATGAAGATGACGCTTTGACAACACTTCGTCCTTATGAAGCAAAAGTATATCGTTTTGATAAGTAATTATGTCTTGTAATTGGCTTGACTTTGAGGTGAGATAACTATATCATTAAGGCATATATTAAAGCCGATGAATTGGAAAAATTATGGTCTGGACTATCAGAAATTTTGCGGGTGATGCAAGCAAAACGATGACGTAATTTGTGACACCTTGGAGGACACTGTTGTATAAGGCAGTGCGTGGTAGCGCGATAAGCAATCTAAGTGATGTGTATGCATCAACATCTAAGGTGGTACCGTGCAATTGCGCCCTTAACGAATAATCGTTGAGGGCGCTTTTTCAGTTTTAATGTCAAAAACAGAAGGAGAACAACTGACTTGTCGTAATATGACTGTCAGCAATTAAAATACGATGGCAAAACCACTTTTCCAGCGCCCTAAGGGTACTGCTGATTTATTACCAGATCAAACAAGCCAATGGCAACACGTTGAAAATGTTGCGCGTTTATTATTTGGTGACTATAATTTTAAAGAAGTTCGAACACCAATATTTGAAAATTTTGAAGTTTTTTCTCGTTCAGCAGGTGATACATCAGATGTTGTCACTAAGGAAATGTATGATTTTCATGATAAAGGTGATCGCCACATTGCCCTACGACCAGAGGGAACAGCCGGAATTGTCCGCGCGTATGTCGAGAATAAATTATATGGGCCAGAATTTGATAAGCCTTATAAATCATTTTACATTGGACCAATGTTCCGTTATGAACGTCCACAAGCAGGGCGTATGCGCCAATTTCATCAAATTGGTGTAGAAGCTTTTGGCTCCTCATCACCAGCACTTGACGTCGAAGTTATTGCGATGGCAATTGATTTGTTCCAAACCCTTGGTTTAAAGAATTTGCGTGTTGCAATTAATACTTTGGGTGATAAGCAGTCACGAGATGATTATCGCCAAGCATTGATTGACTATCTTACGCCACATCGTTCTGAATTATCTGCCGATTCTCAGGCGCGTTTGGAGAAAAATCCACTGCGCGTTTTAGATTCAAAAGATCCACGAGATCAAGTTTTTGTGGCTGACGCACCTTCAATTTTGGATTATTTGTCTGAAGCCTCACAACAGCACTTCCAAAAAGTTCAAGCATTGTTGACGGCTTTGAATCTTGACTTTGAAATTGACCCAACAATGGTTCGTGGTTTGGATTATTATAACGATACAATCTTTGAAGTTATGACAGTTGATGAGCAATTAAAAGGTGCTGCAACAATTGCCGGCGGTGGTCGCTATTCAGGATTGGTATCTGTTTTTGGTGGTCCTGAAACAGCTGGCGTTGGTTTTGGTATTGGCATGGAGCGCTTGGTGAGTTTGTTAAACGCGCAGGGTGTTGCACCAGAAGTCGATAATGACCTTGATTTTTATGTTGTCAACATCGGTGATGAAACAGATATTGCAGCTATGCAAATCGTGCAAGCAATCCGGTCATTTGGTTTCGTTGCTGAACGTGATTATCTGGATCGCTCAGCAAAAGCACAGTTTAAAACAGCGGATCGTCACAATGCTAAGTACGTCGTGACTGTTGGGGAAAAAGAGTTAGCAGCACACGCTGCTAATATTAAAAACATGGCAACTGGTGAACAGCAACTTGTTAAATTGGCTGATCTTTATACAGATTTGCCAACAATTATTGATGCACAAGGAGACGAACAATGAAACGAACAACATATGCAGGTTTAATTGACGAAAGTTATCTTGACCAAACGGTGACATTGAGTGGTTGGGTGCAAAAGCGTCGTGATTTTGGTGACTTGATATTTGTTGACTTACGTGATCGCGAAGGCATTGTGCAATTAACATTCAATGCTACTAACCAATCAGCTTTGACTGTCGCCGAAGATATGCGAAGTGAATATGTTGTTGCTGTGACTGGTAAAGTCATCAAACGTGATGCTAGCCAAATTAACGATAAAATTAAGTCTGGTGCCGTTGAAGTTGATGTGACATCAGCCAAAATTTTGGCAACGTCAAAAACACCACCATTTTATATTGAGGATAACGTTAATGCTAATGAGGAACTCAAGTTGCAGTATCGTTATTTAGACTTGCGTCGACCAGAAATGCAAAAGAACCTACGCGTTCGGTCTAAAATTATGTCCAGTGCCATGCACTTCATGGATACACATGATTTTATCAACATTGAAACACCAATTTTGGCTAAGTCTACACCTGAAGGTGCCCGTGATTACTTGGTGCCATCTCGCGTTTTCCCCGGATCGTTTTATGCGTTGCCACAATCACCTCAACTATTCAAGCAACTATTGATGGGGGCTGGATTTGATCGCTATTTCCAAATCGCACGTGCGTTCCGTGATGAGGATTTGCGTGGTGATCGACAACCTGAATTTACACAAATGGATGTGGAAACATCATTCATGACTGCTGATGAAATTCGGGAACTGGTCAATGAATGGGTCAAAGCAATGATGAACGATGTCGTGAACTTTGATCTTGATACGACCACCATTCCGACTCTAACATGGCAAGAATCAATGGATCGTTTTGGTACGGACAAACCTGATTTGCGAATTGCTTATGAAATTCATGATCTTTCTGATACCGTTTCAAATAGTGAATTTGGCGTGTTTGCCAACGCTGTTAAAGCTGGTGGTGTTGTGAAAGCAATCGCTGTACCGGGCGGTGCCGATCACTATTCTCGTAAAGACATTGACAAATTGGCACAATATATTGAACGGTTTGGTGCTAAAGGTTTGGCATGGTTAAAGGTAACTGATGACGGACTAACTGGTCCAATTGCCAAATTCTTTAAACCAGAAGATAGTCAAGCTTTGATAGCTGGCGTTGGTGGTCAGACGGGAGACTTGTTGTTATTTGGTGCTGGTCGTAATGATGTTGTGTCAGCTACTTTGGATTATCTCCGCCGTCAAACAGCTGCTGATCTTGATTTGGTGGACAAAACAAATCCTTGGGCATTTGCATGGATTGTTGATTGGCCATTATTTGAATATTCAGAAGATTTCGACCGTTGGATTGCTGCCCACCATCCATTTACAATGCCAAATGAAGAAGATTTACACTATCTTGATGATGGTGAAGATCCACATAAATCGCATGCGCAAAGTTATGATTTGGTCTTGAACGGTTATGAGTTAGGCTCAGGATCAATCCGTATTCACCGTATGGACATTCAGGAAAAAATGCTTAAGGCACTTGGTTTTACACCTGAAAAAGCGCATGAGGCATTTGGTTTCTTGCTTGAAGGCATGGAATTTGGTTTCCCGCCAATGGGTGGTATCGCGCTTGGACTAGACCGTTTAGCAATGTTATTGGCCGGACAAGAAAATATTCGTGAAGTCATTGCTTTTCCTAAAAATTCACGAGCAACTGAACCGATGACGGAAGCACCAACGCGTGTTGAAACAAAACAGTTGAATGAATTAGGTTTATTTGTACCAGAAGCCGAGTGATTGATGCAAAAAATATTTCATAATTTCATGAAAAATCAATACGCGAGTCGTGTTGGTGGTGCTATATTTTACGGTGTGATTGTTGCTTTTGCAATGAATTACTTCTGGCATCCTGGTCATATCTATTCATCAGGGTTTACTGGATTTGCCCAGTTAGTTTCCACTTTAAGTGGTGAAAAAATTCCGGTCGCGCTCGCATTGGCGTTGGTTAATTTACCAATGTTGGTGATTGCTTGGTGGCAGTTGTCTTGGCGTTTTGCTACTTTCACCACGTTGGCTGTACTTCTCAGTTCAGCTTTGATGCCACTGTTTGATACAACTCGCGTGTTAACGCCAGATCCTTTAATTAATGCCATGTTTGGTGGTGCTTTAAATGGTATGGCTGTTGGAACGGCATTACGATATGGCGTAGGAACCGGCGGATTAGATGTCATTGGCATGTTAGTTAAAAAACACTTTGGCTTCAAAATGGGACCCATTAATTTGGCGTTCAACGCCCTTATTATGATTGGTGCTGGATTAACTTATGGCTGGAAATATGCGCTGTATTCGATTGTTGGTGTCATTATTAGTTCACGTATGATTGACGCTTTTTATACCCGTCAACAACAGATGCAAGTCATGATTATTACGACGAAGCCGGACGAAATGGTTGACGGTATTCAGCGTAAAATGCGTCGCGGTGTCACTATTATTAACGATGCTCGCGGTGGTTATACTGGTCAAGAACGTTCAGTACTGCTGACAGTGATTACGCAACAGGAACGCTTTGAATTGCGTGAAGCAATGAAAGAAGTTGATGAACACGCGTTTTCATCAACATGGAAAATTGAGCATACTGTCGGTCGCTTTTACGAACCGGAACTATAAACATATTAAAAGGGATCCAATAATGTTGGATCCCTTTTAATATGTTTATGACGCTGTTGACGTTGAAGTCGAAACTTTTGATGAAAACTTACGATGTGAGAGATAACCAAAAATGATAGTAAAGACAATGGCACCAATAGCTGACATTCGTGAATCAGCTTGGAAGAACAAACTGATATAAATTGCCGCGAAGAATACAAGTGTCAAGGGACTGGTCCATTTGTAACCAGGCATGACGAACCCGTTTGGCATAAAGTCAGTTGATTCACGGAACTTACGATGAGCGTACATTGTCATCGCATAAACGATAATATACATGTTTGACGAAATTGATGTGATAAATCCAAAAGCACTAGTAATTTGTGGAATTGAATTAATAACAGGTGACAACAGTACTAACACGGCAGTCAGAATAATTGCTTTAGCGGGAACACCGTTTGATGATATTTCTCGGAAATTCCCCATGAGCTTGGAATCAGACTCTTCGGCCAGTTGATAAAAGTGTCGACCTGCTGAATAAATAGCAGAATTGAGTGCCGAAGCGGCTGATGTTAGAACAACAAAGTTGATAACTAACGCGGCGGCTTTGAAACCAGCTAATTGAAAGACCATAACGAATGGACTTTCATCAGGTGTTTTAGCAATCACATGCCAATTAATAATGGACATGATGATAATCATAGCACCAAGATAGAAAATTAAGATACGGAAAATAATCGTGTTAATCGCTTTTGGCAAAACCTCACGTGGGTTTTGTGTTTCAGCTGTTGTGATACCAACGAATTCCATGCCTTGGAAGGCGAAAAATACCATTGGAAAGGCAGCGAAGAACATACTTGCACCATTTGGAAATAGTGTGAAGTTAGAAAATACATTGCCAAATGAGGCAACCGTGTGGCCACCACTAGCAGGGGCCTTGAAGCCTGTTGCAATCAAGAATAATCCTGTTACAATCATGGCAACAATGGCGATGATCTTTATCATCGCAAACCAGTATTCGGTTTCTCCAAACAGTTTAACGGCGATGAGGTTAATCATTGTCAAAATGAAGAGAAAAGCAACTTGAATGATCCATGTTTGCCAGTTGGGGAACCAAAATTTAACATAAGTAGAAACCGCTGTTAATTCAGCCATTGCAACGAAAACAAGACCAATCCAATAAGACCAACCAGCAAAATAGCCTGCACCTGCGCCCACATACTTACTGATAAAGGAGACAAATGTATGTTGCGACGGGTCAGCATATAACATTTCGCCAATGCCTCGCATCATCATGAAGAAGAAAGCGCCCAATACTGCATAAACAATCAGAATTGAAGGACCTGTCTTCGCAATTGAATTACCTGCTCCTAAAAATAATCCGGTACCAATTGTGCCGCCAATGGCGATCATTTGAACGTGCTTCTTTTTGAGACCACGAATGGTACCGTCGTGGTTCACCGCTAGATTTGTGTATTCGATCATAAGTAATGCCTCCTTGATTGGAAACAATTTTATCATGTTTATCATCAAATACTAATTTTTCTTTGCACAAACTTATTTTTGTGATTTATGCAAAGTGACTAATTAATTAACAATAATGACAGCTGAATATCCACTAACACATCGGGCATTTCTAAATTAACATCTAACAGCTCCGCAATACGCTTCAAGCGATAATTGATTGTATTACGGTGTACAAACATTGCGCCAGCTACTGCTGTAACGTTTTGATGTAAAAAAATATATGTTTCTAGTGTCTTGAGTAGTTCAGGATTGTCCAAGATAGGGCCAAGTGTTTTTTCAACAAAGGCATGGCTTTCTTGTGGCGGTAGTAGATGAAGCAGTTCATGCGCACTTTTTGGCCTAAAGCGCATAATGGGGTGGGTTTTAGTTGTTAATTTCAAAGCGTTATTTGCTTGCTCGTAGAGCTCCGCTAATTGTTTCATTTCACCAGTAACGCGTGAAAAGCCAATGGTAAAATAATATTCTAGTTTATCTTGTTCAGTTAAAAAATCATATAATTCTTGCAAAAAAGAACGCGTGTCAATGGTCATATTAATCAGTAAAACAAGCTGTTGTTTGTGAGAAAAGATTAATACGGACCAATTTGATTCCCGAATGAACCACCGAGTGAGTGCTTGAAGAATTTCAAATTGCCGTGTTTCAATGACTGTTTTCTTTGTGGTAAAGTCTAATACTGCAACACGATAGCGTGCCGTAACGTCAATATTGGCATCGTTCAAGTAGTGACTGATTGCTTCTTGGCTTAGGCCTGATTCCATGACATTCAGAAAAAAACCAGAGCGATTACGGAATTCTGTTTCATTAATGAGATCGGTGCGAGAGTTTGCAAATCCCAATGCGTTAATGACTTGTTCACGTTTCAACAATTGAAAGTCAGACAATCGATCTTCTGAAGTAGCAATTGCCACGAAAGCTTTATTTTCCTTTAAGGCAGAAAAAATGGGCAAAATATCAAAATCTTGACCTTTAAAAGTGACACGAACTTTCTCTTGAAGATTCAGATAAGCAATCCCGGAAGATTCACGTAAAAATTTAGTGAAAAAATCACGTTCCTTGAGTAAAGATGTACTGGCATATATTGCTGTAAAGTGAGAATCTAATAATAAGAGTGGCGCTTCTAAAATTTGGGCACTTAAATCAAGCAAGTGTTGATAAGTATTATTATGGTTGATTGCCGATAATTCTTGATTGATTTTCACAATTTCGTGTAATTCACCCGTATGTTTACTCAAGATAACGTCATTTAAATTACGAATTGTAATAGAAATTACTTCATCAGCAGGGGTCCATATAATAGGAATTCGATGTTTATTGGCTAAAACAATCACATCACGCGGTAATTCTGTGAAGTAACGATTGTATTTAATGCCTAATCCAGCAGCGTTGTGTTTATCTAGTTCAATAATTAAACTACGTAATAGTGGTAAATTATCATGGAAGAGGTAACCAGTTGTTAAAATTAACTGTCCGGGTAATAAATATTTTTCAAAATCCGGCGCGTCAACAACACCAACCTGACTAACCTCTCGAGATAATCCTTCTTCACCAGCTGCGACAGTATATTGACCCATCAAAGGTTCATTTAATAACGATTTAAACTTCATAGTTTGCCTCAAGAAAATTACCATTATTATGGCACAACTTAACATATTGTACAAACAAAATGATTTTGTTTGTGCAAACCGACGGTGAATAGTCATTCGGATTTCGTTACAGTAAGGAAAAAGGGGTGAATCGTATGCAAGTACAACGTTCAGAACGAGAGATTATTAGCAACATTTTAAAAGGATCGCTTGGTAATTTGATAGAGTGGTTTGATTGGTATGTTTATGCTTCATTCGCTGTTTATTTTGCGCCATCATTTTTTCCAAGTCATGACAAAACAGCTGAATTGTTAAGCACAGCTGGGGTCTTTGCGATTGGTTTTTTGATGCGCCCATTAGGTAGCCTCATTTTGGGAAAATATGCTGATCAGCACGGTCGCCGAGCGGCTTTGACATTATCAGTTCTCATTATGGCGAGTGGCTCACTGGTGATTGCTATCACACCAAGTTATGCTCATATTGGTATTATTGCGCCAATTATTCTAGTCTTGGCACGTTTGTTTCAGGGACTATCGTTAGGTGGTGAATACGGAACCTCAGCAACGTATTTATCAGAAATGGCCAGTCGAAATCATCGTGGTTTTTACGCTTCATTCCAATATGTGACGCTAATTAGTGGTCAGTTAATTGCATTAGGTGTCCAAATTATCTTGCAAATGACATTGTCAACTGAACAGTTGATCCAGTGGGGATGGCGAATTCCATTTATTATCGGTGCCCTTGGGGCAATAATTGTGTTGTTCTTGCGATTGAGCATGGCAGAATCTGACCAATTTGCTTCACAGAAAGCGAAGTCAAAAGGTAGTCTGAAAGAATTAATGCGTTATCCCAAGGCTGTCCTGACAGTGGTTGGATTGACTTTAGGCGGTACAATTGCATTTTATACGTATACAACATACTTGCAAAAATTTATGATCAATTCTGTGGGATTACCAACCCAGTCAGTCACACGAATTAATTTTCTAGCGTTACTTATTTTTATGATTTTACAACCAATCGCGGGTGCAATTTCTGATAAAATTGGACGACGGCCATTACTATTTTGGTTTGGTGGACTAGGAACAATTTTTACAATACCAATTTTTGTGGCCTTGCAACATGCTACAACGAGTTGGGAGGCGTTTTGGGTCATGTTAGCAGGCTTGGTGATTGTGACAGGCTATACCTCAATTAACGCCATCGTCAAAGCAGAAATGTTTCCAACAGAAATCCGCGCTTTAGGTGTTGGTTTACCTTACGGACTGACGGTCGCTATTTTTGGTGGTACAGTTGAATATTTGGCGCTCTATCTCAGAAAAATTAATCATGAAAATCTATTTTTTATTTATGTTACAGTAGTGATTTTTATTAGTTTATTAGTTTATTGGCGTATGACTGATACAAAAACGACTTCTAAATTAGATAAATAAGTGATAAAATTAATAATATTTAATTGGAGAATGAGGTAAATCATGACGACGCAACAAGACTTGTTTGATTCCGTTAAAGAACAGACATTATTATCTGAAATTGCAGCGCTTTCTGGCTGGGATGCTTTGACTGGTATGCTTTGACTGGTATGCCCAAAGATGCTGGACATTTTCGCGTTGATGTTGATGCTTACTTAGCGCAGAAGATATTTACAGTCAGTACAGGAGAACAACGACAAAGCATATTAAAAGCGCTCTCATCTGACACGAGTCAATTGGATGAACTTGGCCAATTGGTATTAAAAAAAGCACAAAAAGACTATGATATGACGGGCAAAATCCCAGAACAAGATTTCATAGCCTTTGAAAAAACGTTGTCGCAGGCACAAGACTATTGGGCGCAAGCTCGCGAAGCTAACGACTACAAAATTTTTCAACCTTATTTAGGAAAAATTATTGGCTACTTAAAGCAATTTATTCCGCTATGGCAAACAAATGAGGCAACACCTTATGATGTCTTGCTCAATCAATACGAACCGGGATTGACAGTGGCTAAATTAGACGCAGTTTTTGCCCAAGTCAAAACCGGCGTGACTGAGTTACGCCGACGTTTGGCCAAAGAAGGTACGACGCCAGAAGACTCTTTTTTGAAGAGACGGGTGACGAAAGAACAGCAACGACAATATGCAATGTCAGCTGTGCAACGGTTAGGTTATAATTTGAACAAAGGTCGACTTGATGACACGATTCATCCTTTTATGGAAGCTTTGAATCGTGATGATGCTCGCATTACGACACGTTGGGATGATCATAACTTTCAAATGGCTCTTTTAGGTATTTTCCACGAAGCTGGTCATGGACTGTTTGAGCAAAATGTTGATCCAAAATATGATGACTTTCGTTCTGTTTTGCCAATTAGCATGAGTATTCATGAGTCTCAATCTTTGTTTAATGAGGTCATGATTGGACGTTCAAAAGCCTTTTTGGAAAAAGAATATCCTCAGATGCAACAAGCTTTTGAGGGTGTTCTTGATGACGTTGATTTTGAAACTTTTTATGCAGGTTGGCTCAAAACGCAAGCTTCATTCACACGGACAGAAGCCGATCCTCTTACGTATCCATTACACATTATTATTCGTTATGAAATTGAAAAGGCAATTTTCAATGACAATATTGATGTAGCCGATTTGCCAGCCCTCTGGAATGCGAAATATAAAGAATACTTGGATTTAGATACACCGGATGATTTAACAGGTATTTTGCAAGACATTCACTGGGCAGGTGGCTCATTTGGCTACTTCCCAAGCTATGCATTAGGTCATTTGTATGCTGCACAGTTCCAAGCAACTATGGCAAAATCATTGGATTTTGAAGCAATTTTTCAGTCAGGTGATTATTCACCAATTTTTGAATGGCGAAAAGAACATATTTGGCAATATGGTGGTGCAGTTGATCCACAAGTTATCTTAAAACAAGCAACGGGTGAGTCACTTAATCCACAATACTGGCTTGATTTACAAACAAAGCAGTATTTAAAGGCTTACGGTATTGACGATTAGTTAAAAGTCTGTCATAATAAATAAGTATTTAGTGCATGTCGTTTAACGAAATAAAATGCGAGAAAGGAGGGTTATCAAATGGCAAAGGTCATCGTACGTAAGAACGAATCTTTGGATGATGCATTGCGTCGCTTTAAGCGCGGTGTTTCAAAAGACGGTACTCTCCAAGAATACCGTAAGCGCGAATTCTACGTTAAGCCTTCAGTTGCACGTAAATTGAAGTCTGAAGCGGCACAAAAGCGTAACAAAAAGAAGGGTCGTTAATTCGACGCTAAACGTCACATCAGTGGCGTTTTTTTTATGGTAGAATGATATCAGGAAGGTCGGATTGTCACCGACAATAATTTTAGTCACGAAAGAAGAGAAATAATGTCATTGTTAGAAACTTTGAATGCTGATATGAAACAAGCGATGAAGGATAAAAACAAAGAAGCTTTGTCTGTTATTCGCATGGTGAAATCAACCGTCATGAATGAACAAATCAATTTGGGACATGATTTGACTGAAGAAGAAGAATTAACTGTTCTGTCACGTGAAGTCAAGCAACGCCATGAATCGCTTTCAGAATTTGAAAAGGGTGGACGCGACGATTTGGCAGCAGGTATCAAATCTGAATTAGCGATTCTAGCGAAGTATTTGCCAGCACAATTGAGTGAAGATGAAGTGATTGCTATTATTAAGGCTGCAATCTCAAAAACCGGTGCGACAACGCCAAAGGATATGGGTAAAGTTATGGGTGTTGTGACACCACAAGTCAAAGGTAAGGCTGATGGGAAGTTTGTTGCTAATCAAGTAAAATCTCTATTAGCAGGCCAGTAATTTATCCGCTAAAGCCCAGTATTAGTGCGTGAAGTAGCGCGCATCAAAGGAAAATGATATGAATCCAACAGTTGGTACCACAATTAAAGCACAAGTCACTGATGAAAACAGTCAGTTCTTTTTTGCGCAAGTCGATGGTTTTACTTATGAAATTGATAAGTCAGAACTTCAAAAGCCTCTCAAATTAGGTGGTTTTGTCACTGGTTTTGCCTATGAAAATGAAGATCATAAGTTACAAATTACCAAAAATGTGCCTACAGCACAAAAAGATGTATACGGTTGGGGGACTGTTGTAGCTAACCGTCATGATTTGGGTGTCTTTGTCGCAATTGGCTTACCAAATAAAGACATTGTTGTTTCGTTAGATGATTTGCCCACTATCACATCACTTTGGCCACAAAAGGGCGATCGGCTCATGATTGCAATTAAAGAAGACAGCAAGGGACGTTTGTGGGGTGAAATTGCACAGCAAAATATCATTAACGCTGTTTCGCGTCGTGCACCTCAAGAAATGAAATCTAAACAGATTAAGGCAACCGTATACCGAAATAAAATGGCTGGCACGCTTGTTTTAACTGAGGATTACTATTTGGGATTCATTCATCCTTCTCAACGTGATGATGAACCACGTTTAGGCGAAGTAGTTAATGCTCGTGTAATTGGCGTGCGTGATGACGGGACGCTTAACCTGTCGCTGAAACCTTTAGCATATAAAACCATGAATGAAGATGCCACTTTCTTGTTGTTACAGTTGCAAAGACGTTCCGATCACTTCCTACCATTCAATGATAAAAGCAATCCTGAAGCGATTAAACGTCAATTTGGTTTTAGTAAAAGCCAATTTAAACGTGCGCTTGGTCACTTATATAAAGAACGTTTGATAGAGCAAGTCGATGGCGGCATCAAATTAGTTGAACAATGACACAAGAAGTTGACAACGCAATTGTAGATTATTTGCATTATATTCGTATTGAGCGCGGTTTATCCGACAATACCATCAAAAGCTACCATCAAGATTTGGTTCGTTTTGGTAAATATCTTAATGTTGAAAAATTAACATTGCGCCAAGTCGATCATATTGTGATTTTAGCGTGGTTAAATCAGCTGCGCCAAGAAGGAAAATCTAATAGTTCTGTTATTCATATGGTGACATCGCTACGTAAGTTTTTTGGCTATTTGACCCAAGAGAAAATAGTGGCTCATAACCCGATGAGTGACGTACGCCCACCAAAAAAAGCAGAACATTTGCCAGCTGTGTTAACGGTTGAGGAAATCGACAAGTTGCTTCAAGTAGCAGTTGAAGATACCCCTCTTGGCGTTAGAAATCGCACATTATTAGAAGTTATGTATGCCACTGGTCTTCGTGTCAGTGAACTGGTCAACCTTAAAATGAGTGATTTACATTTGGAGTTGGGTTTAATTCAAACAATTGGAAAAGGTGACAAAGAGCGTATTATTCCGATTGGTGAAGTTGCTATTGATTGGCTACAACGTTATTTTAAGACAAGCCGAATTGCCTTATTAAAAGAGCACGAGTCACCCTATGTGTTCTTAAACGATCGTGGTCATCAAATTACTCGGCAAGGTATTTGGAAGATTATCAAAAAATTGGTCTTGAACGCCGGTATCACGAAAGATGTTTCACCGCATACATTGCGTCATTCCTTTGCGACTCACATTTTAGAAAATGGTGCAGACCTTAGAATTGTCCAAGAATTATTGGGTCATGCTGATATTTCTACAACGCAAATTTATACCCATATTTCTAAAAAGAGATTAAGTGAAGTTTATGATGAGTATCACCCGAGGGCCTGAATGATGATTATATTAGCCAGACAACAAAATGAAAAAACAGTAATGGGCATTTTATCCCTCTTGCCCGGCTTGCGTGAAATTCCGCATTTAAAAGCTGAAATAGCATGGTATCACAATAGTGACACGCGAGAACTTTATATTTGGCAATCAGAATCACAAGGTCAGGTTCAAGGGGTCCTAGGTGTTGAAATTTATGATGATGAGATTACCATTATTCGGCATGTTGCTTTATCGCCTGAATCACGCAGTGTAAAGAATTATTTTGCAATGCTTTCAGACTATCAGTCCCAACATCCTGACGTTTTTTTGATGGGAACTTTAGATAACCAAAAATTGATTAACAAATGGAGAAAGTCGGTATCGAAAACAACGGCTTAACAATTACATTAACTGATTTTGAAGGACCTATTGATTTATTACTTCATCTTATCAAAAAGTCAGAAATGGATATTTTCGACTTGCCAATTGCCGAAATTACAACACAATATTTAGATTTCATACGTACACAGCAAGCGATGCAGCTAGATGTTGCCAGCGAATATTTGGTTATGGCAGCAACGTTACTGCAAATCAAATCCTATGATTTATTGCCAAATGATCCCGTAGAGACTGATTTTGAAGATGATGAGTATACTGATCCACGTGAAGAATTGATGTTGCAATTATTAACTTATAAACAATTTCAAGTGGTGAGTGAAACGCTTCGAGAACGTGAACAATCGGATCAACAATCTTTTCCACGACTGCCAATGATGGCACCAGAAGATGTTGACCAAGAAATTGGCTTGGCACCGGGATTAGGACTAGTGGACTTGCAAATGGCATTTACGCATCTGCTGGCAAAAAAGCGGCAACAACAGCCAATCAGTCGACGCGTGGTCACTGAAAAGTATACAATTACTGATGCCGTTTTCAATATCCATCGTCATCTATTGGGTCAAAAGGTTGGTGATATGATTGCCTTTACAACATTTTTTGATGATGTTTATGAACGTGAACCGTTAGTCATGACGTTTTTAGCCTTGTTAGAAATGGCAAAAGCAGAGAAAATATCGTTACATCAGATGGATTATGAACACGAAATTTTTGTAGAAATTGAGGATTTGGATTAAAAATGAATAATTTAAGTCAAATCGAAGCGTTACTCTTTGTGGCTGGAGACGAAGGTATTTCTTTGCCGGATTTAGTCACGATGACCGGATTTGAGCAGACTGCGGTGATGGGGATTATAGATGACTTGGCAGCGAAATATGACAATGACTTAAGCTGTGCATTAGAAATTCGAGAAACCGATGGGAATTATCGTTTAGTGACTAAGCCGATGTTGGGAACAGTTGTCAAACAGTATTTTGAATCGCCAACTAATGCCACTTTGTCACACGCACAATTAGAAACGCTTGTTATTGTTGCCTACCGCCAGCCGATTACGAGAATTGAAATTGACCAAATCCGTGGGGTTCGATCCTCTGGCACATTACAAAAATTAGCTATGCGACATTTAATTACAGAAGTTGGACGAAAAGAAGAACCCGGTCGACCAATTTTATATGGCACAACGGTCGACTTTTTGGACTACTTTGGTTTAAAAACAATTCAAGATCTGCCACCACTACCGGATTTGGACTCTTTGGACATTAATGATGATGCTGAGGGAGAATTATTTGCTAACCCATTTGCGGTTGAACCAGAAAGAAAGTGAATTTTGATATGCTTGAAGAACCACAACGTTTACAAAAAGTGATTGCCCAAGCGGGCTTAGCGTCGCGTCGCGGTGCTGAAGAGATGATTAGTCAGGGGCGGGTGCAAGTTAACGGGCAAACCGTCAACACATTAGGTGTTAAGGTCACACATGGTGATCACATTCAAGTTGATGGTGCGCCTATCGAAGGTAGAGAGAAGCTCGTGTACTACTTGCTTAATAAACCCCGAGGTGTCGTGACCACAAATGACGATGAAAAGGGTCGCAAAACAGTGCTTGATATTTTGGCAGATGTTGATCAACGCGTATATCCAGTTGGTCGTTTGGATTATGACACGACCGGGGCTTTGCTGCTGACAAACGATGGTCAAGTTGCCAATCAATTGATGCACCCAAAGTCTCAAGTTAATAAAACTTATATGGCCAAAGTCAAAGGTATTGCTACGGAAGCACAGCTGGCACCTTTGAGGAAAGGTGTTGTGATTAAGGGCCGTAAAACAGCACCAGCCCGCGTTGCAATCACACGAGTTGATCATGATAAAAAGACGAGCATGGTGCGATTGACAATTCATGAAGGTCGTAATCATCAAGTTAAAAATATGCTAGCAAAAGTTGGTTTACCTGTTGAAAAATTGAAACGTGAGCAGTATGCTTTCTTTGATTTGATTGGGTTACAACCTGGTGAATATCGTAAATTAACAAATGCTGAAGTGAAACAACTGCAAGCACAAGATTATCGGATGTTGCGACGCAAGTAATTTCGTGGTATCATTTACTCAAATTGAATATGAACTTCAGGGTCAGGTGTAAATCCTAACCGGCGGTGAGACATAGTATTTTAAAAATGGTAAGCCCGCGACCTGCGCAAGCAGTTGATTTGGTCAAAATCCAAAGCCGACCGTACAGTCGGGTATAAAGAAGTCTAAAAAGAAAGTGAAAACTGCCTTTTTGTTGTACCCTGACAAATTGCGCAGTTTTTTGATTTGGTCAATGAGCACCAAGTTAAGAGGAAAAAATATGTTACTAACAACAACACCAGTTCAACGTGTACAACGTTTAACTTTGATTGCAATTTTAAGCGCTATTTCTTTTGGGTTAATGCTTTTCCCACAATTGCCCTTAATACCAGGTGCTGATTTTTTGAAACTAGACTTTTCAATCGTTCCAATTATAATCGCACTAAGTTGGTTAGGCATGACCGCAGCAATTTGGGTTGTATTTTTAAGAACAATCTTAAAACTCATTTTAGCAAATGAGGGTGTCAACACTTATCTGGGTTTGCCTGTTAATGTGGCTGTCGTGTTAACTTTTATTCTGGCCTTAGGGTTAATGATGTCACAGAAAATGCAATGGCATCAAAAATTAATTGCTATGGTAATCAGCGTGATTGCAATTACTGTTGTAGCCATGATCATTAATTGGTTAGTTGCAATACCGTTGTATGCAACTTTTGCGAATTTTGACATTAACCGTCTGATTGGTATCAAAACTTATTTATTTGGTATGGTAATGCCATTTAACCTGATTCAAGGCATTATTTGGTTTGTGACAGGTGAAATTGTAAAAGCCAGTTTGACGCCTTTATGGCACAAAATTGTTTCTTAATAAAACGTTATCAAAAAACAATGTGGGGATGTGGTAAAATCTTATTTGAATGAATAAATATGGAGGTCGTTTAATATGAACGATTATGACCCAAATAACATGAGCCGATCCAATCGGCCCAAAAATAAAAAGATTGAACCTAAGTTTGCGAGAACATCTGATTCAAAGTCTGAAAATAAAGGGCTGCGAGTTGCCTTAATTGTATTGGGTTTGGTCATTCTATCAGCTTTCCCAGTTTACGGCTTCTTCAGCAACCACAAAGGTTCTACGCCGCAAACCGTTTCGTCATCAAGTCAACACAAATCCTCAACCCAAAAATCATCTAGCAGTACTTCTACTTCTTCTGAAACAACTTCTTCTGACAGTAGTGTTTCCAGCTCTTCACAATCAGAAGCAAGCAGCAGTTCCGAAAGTACAACCGATGATGAAACTGCCGCTTCATCATCAAGTTCAGCATCATCAAGTGCTACCACTACAGCCGTTTTGGGCACCAGCCAAACATTGTATAATTTTGCAGTCACACACGGTCTAACAACTGATCAAGTTATTGCTTTGAATCCTGGTTTGACGGTTGACAACTACACGCAATATGCTGGCACTGCGTTGAATATTCAATAATTAAGGATGACGATGATGACAAATATTCAAATTGCAATTGACGGACCAGCATCAGCAGGAAAGTCGACAATTGCTAAAATTCTAGCAAGTAACTTGAAATACGTGTATGTTGATACAGGGGCAATGTATCGCACTATTACATTGGCTGCCAAGCAAGCCGGAATTTCTTATGATGATGAGCAAAGTATCACCGAACTGCTCGACACTACCGATATTCGTTTCGAGCCGGGTACGCCTGTGCAACATGTGTTCCTAAATAATCAAGAAGTCACATCATTGATTCGCTCAACAGAAGTAACGAACAATGTGTCACTCGTTTCTTCATACGCCGCTGTTAGAGAAAATTTGGTTGAGCGTCAACGAGCTATTGCCAGCCATGATAACGTTATTATGGATGGTCGTGACATTGGTACAACTGTATTACCAAAAGCGCAAGTCAAAATCTTTTTAGTAGCTAGTGTCGAAGAACGTGCCCAACGCCGCTATCGAGAAAATGTTTTCAAGGGAATTGCGACCGATTTAGATACACTGAGAAAAGAAATAGAAACGCGCGATTATAAAGATTCTCATCGCCAAATAAGTCCTTTGGTTCAAGCAAAGGATGCAATCCTAGTCGACACAACTGGACAAACGATTGAACAAGTGGTTGACGAAATTACAGAAATCATCAAAAATTCATTGAACTTATAATTTACACGGTTTAAACCGTGTTTTTTACTATACAAGAGTTGAAATATTTGGTACACTATATTCATAGTGTAAATTGTAGGAGGACGTTTGACGTCATGAGTGAAACAAACAACGAGCTTTTAGCAGCTCTTGAAAGTGCAGATCAAATTAAGGTAGGAGATGTCGTTACTGGTGAGGTATTAGCCATTGATAACGATAACCAAGCAGTTATTGGTTTGCATACCGGTGAAGAAGGAGTTGTGCCAGCACGTGAGTACTCAGACGATCGTAACATCAACCTGGCAGACGAATTAAAAGTTGGGGACAGCGTTGAAGCTGTTGTCATCTCTAATGTTACAAGCGACAAAGAAGGTGTTGCGTACTTGCTATCAAAGAAGCGTTTAGAAGCACGTAAGGCATGGGAAAACTTGTCATTTGCTGAAGGGGACACTGTTGATGCAAAAGTTATCAATGCGGTCCGCGGTGGCTTAATTGTTGATGTCAATGGTGTTCGCGGCTTTGTCCCAGCATCAATGGTTGCTGATCGTTTCGTTTCAGATTTGAATCAATTCAAGAATAAAGATATTAAAGCGCAAGTTATTGAAATTGATGCTTCAAAAGCACGCTTGATTTTGTCACGTAAGGCTGTTGCTGCACAAGAACGTGCTGCACAATTAGCAGAAGCATTTGCTAAGTTAACAGTTGGAGAAGTTGTTGAAGGTAAAGTTGCTCGTTTGACTGACTTTGGTGCTTTCGTTGACTTGGGTGGCGTTGATGGGTTGGTCCACGTATCAGAAATTTCACATGATCGTGTTAAGAACCCAGCGGACGTTTTGACAAAGGGTGAAGTCGTTAACGTTAAAATCTTGGCATTGGATTCTGAAAAGGGTCGTATTTCATTGTCAATCAAAGCAACACAACCTGGTCCATGGGACAAGGTTGCCGAAGAAGCACCAGCCGGTACTGTACTTGAAGGTACAGTAAAGCGCGTTAAAGACTTTGGTGCCTTTGTTGAAATTTTCCCTGGCATTGAAGGTCTTGTCCATGTGTCACAAATTTCACACAAGCGCATTGAAAACCCATCAGACGTTTTGAAGTCAGGTGATAAGGTTAAAGTTCAAGTGCTTGATGTTAAGCCTGCAGAAGAACGCATTTCATTGTCAATGAAGGCTTTGGAAGAAAAGCCAGAACGCGAAGATCGCGGTAATGCAAACGATGGTTCAGCTTCACGTGCCGATATTGCTGCTTACAAGCAACAAGAGGACGATTCAGCTGCAACTTTGGGCGACATTTTTGATGGTAAGTTCTAAGAATTCTTATTGAAAAGAACTGGTTCGCCAGTTCTTTTTTTATGATAATGCAATATAAAAGGAGGTGCTAATATGTCTGCACCAATAGTAGCGATTGTTGGTCGTCCAAATGTCGGAAAATCAACTATTTTTAATCGTATGGCTGGAGAACGTATCGCTATCGTAGAAGATATGCCTGGCGTGACCCGTGATCGACTTTATGCATCAGCTGAATGGTTGAATTACGATTTTCGAATGATTGATACTGGTGGTATTGAAATTGGTGATGCACCGTTTCTAGCTGAAATCAGGGGCCAAGTTGAATTGGCTCTGGATGAAGCAGACGTTATTGTCATGGTTGTTTCTGGTAGAGAAGGTTTGACAGAGGCGGATGAAGTTGTCGCTAAAATGCTATATAAAACCGACAAACCTGTTGTTCTAGCGGTTAACAAGGTTGATAATCCAGAAATGCGTAATGATATCTATGATTTTTATGCACTCGGTTTAGGGGATCCATTCCCAGTTTCTGGTTCTCACGGTATTGGTCTTGGTGATTTATTAGATGAAGTAGTTAAACATTTTCCTGATGAAGCTGCTGAACAAGAAGATGAAGCCATCAGATTCAGTATTATTGGTCGTCCAAACGTCGGAAAATCTTCAATTGTAAATGCAATGCTGGGCGAAAAAAGAGTCATTGTGTCTGACATTGAAGGCACGACACGTGACGCTATCGATACCCGTTTTGTGACACCAGATGGTGATGAATTCGTGATGGTTGACACCGCTGGTATGAGAAAACGTGGTAAGATCTATGAAAATACTGAAAAATATTCAGTAATGCGAGCGATGAAAGCCATTGATGATAGTAACGTTATCTTAATGGTACTTGATGCTGAAGCTGGTATTCGAGAACAAGATAAGCATGTGGCTGGCTTTGCACATGATGCTGGCCGTGCGATGATTATTGTTGTAAACAAGTGGGATGCAATTGAAAAAGATGATCACACGATGTCTGATTTTGAAAATTTGATTCGGGATGAATTCAAATTTTTGGACTATGCACCGATTGTTTTTGTGTCAGCCAAAACGGGACAACGTTTAGACAGATTGCCTCAGTTGGTAAAGGATGTCGATGATAACCATCGAAAGCGAATTGGATCGTCAACCTTGAATGATGTCATTATGGACGCTATTGCAATTAATCCGACGCCTTCGGATAATGGTAGACGCTTGCGTGTTTACTATGCGACACAAGTAGCAGTTCAGCCACCAACATTTGTTATATTTGTTAATGATGTTGAGCTAATGCACTTTTCTTATGAGCGTTTCCTTGAAAATAAAATACGAGAGGCCTTTGACTTCACGGGAACACCGATTAAGCTAATCGTTCGTGCAAGAAAGTAATTTGATTTCATTAATATTGAAATTATGTAACGTAAGTATTACGAAATGCTGAAGACCCTTGATAACACTACACATAAGCGCTTTCTTGTGTTATTCTAAGTACATGAAATAATGTTTCGACAAATTTCACACGGCGCTTTGCGCCAATCATAAAATAACTCTCAGGAGAAAAGAACATGGCAAATAAGCAAGAATTAGTAGATTCAGTTGCAAAGGCAACTGGT
Source organism: Leuconostoc sp. BM2 (assembly GCF_002095565.1). NCBI lineage: Bacteria > Bacillati > Bacillota > Bacilli > Lactobacillales > Lactobacillaceae > Leuconostoc > Leuconostoc sp. BM2. Next base: position 44,489 of record NZ_MOWQ01000012.1, read on the forward strand.
TTGACAAAGAAAGATGCTGTCGCATCAGTTGATGCTGTCTTTGCATCAATTGAAGCAGCTTTGAAAAAGGGCGAAAAGGTTCAATTGATTGGCTTCGGTAACTTTGAAGTTCGTGATCGTGCAGCTCGTAAGGGCCGTAACCCACAAACTGGTGAAGAAATCGAAATCGCTGCTTCAAAGGTTCCTGCATTCAAGCCTGGTAAAGCCTTGAAGGACGCCGTTAAGTAATATATATCCCAATTAAAAAGAGTAAGCTTCTGGTAAGCTTACTCTTTTTTATATGAAAAATATTGTTAAGTCGTGTGTCCATGAAACTATTTTGGTAAAAAAATAGCTGCATTCACAGTGTTGTCTTTGATTCAATTTAGACCGAAGCTGCTATAACTTTAAAGTAACTAAGATAAATATCTAATATGATACCGTAACTTATTGTATGTAGCTGATTTATAAATTCAGTCGAATTATGATATATTCCAAACGCATTTAGTTTAATCTGAATGCGTTTTTTGTAGTCTAGTATCTTTAGTCGTCGAGCGGTCTAGTAATAAAATGTTTTCTGAAATGATTTGGTGTGACACCGGTCACTTTTTTAAATGTTTTGACAAAATAGGTAGCTGTTGAGATTGATAGCAATTCAGCAATTTCTAGTAGTGACAGATTGGAAGCAATCAAGAGTTCTTTGGCTGTTTCGACTTTAGTCTGTCGAATAAATTGTGTGATTGTGACACCGTATTCTTTTTTAAAAGCAGGATTTAGTGTTTTTTTCGAAGCATTTAATCCAGTAGCAATGTCGTCTAGAGTAATATTTTCTCTGATATGTTGTTTAATGTATTGCTTAATTCTTTGGTGTAATGGTAGAAAATTATTGAATCGATATTGTTTAATCACACTGAAATAGTGCCATGAAATTTCCTTAATGGTTTGAAAAAAGTTTAAAAATTGTGGTGATAATTCGACTTCCTGCACTAAACTATATTGCAATTGAAAAGCTAATTTAGCTGGGTAACCCCATTGGATAATTGCACGATTTAAAATTGATATGTAAGAAATAAGAGTATTCTTCTCTCCTCGAATAATATTGTTAGCTGTTAAATGTTCAGCAACTAGATTAAATTCTGCTAAGCTGTCCAATGCTGTGCTCAACTGATCTTTTTTTGAGTACACAATTGCTTTAATAATGTCAGTTTCTGTGTCAAAAAATAATTGTGAATCAAACGGTACAAAATGACGAGTCTTAACAGGTTTTTTGTTATCAATTTTTAAAATATAAATGTCTTCATCGGGTGCTTCCACAGTGTTGTACATTGTAAAAATGATTTGTGCAATCGTTTTTAAATTCTGTAATGAGTGTAAATGTATTAGTTCGTTGTCATCAGTGAAGTTTTTTTTGTATAAAAATGAGAAGCAGATTAATTGAGTTGGATTAATTTTACATACAACAACGTGTCCTAAATCATAATCAACTGACGTATACGAATGGGATAACACTAAATCTAGTTTGTTCAATAAAAAATCATGAATATCATTATTGGAATCACGATTATTTTTGTATAAAAAGTTTGTAGTATGCTGGACACTATCCAAAAAGATGACATCAGCATTTAATATTTTTGCTAGTTTTGCAATGTTATTCATCAACACTCCTAGTTTATTCATTTATAATGACCAGAAAATTGAAACTAAAAGATATGTATTCGGTAGATTGCAAGAATTAACCGAACACTGCAAACTGCTGAAAAACCTTTCGTGGTGATTGCCAGTTGAGTGTTTTCATTGGTCTCGCATTGATCCAATGATTAATTTGATCTAATTCTTTGGCGCTA